>JBGTLS010000001.1:0-4544 GCA_041744015.1 Cryomorpha sp.
ACCTTGATGCAAGTTTTGATCCGGATGAAGAAGAAGGATACCTCGAATATATTGCCACTCAAAAGATTAGTTATGCCTGAAAGACCCATATACATACCCACCTTCAGATCCAGACAACAAGAGAATATAGTTCTAAAGGAGTTTGATTTTGGAGAACTTATTTATCCTATGCTGGAAATAATTAAACCTTATGACCGAAAAAGACCTCATGATAAGCAGGTGTCCTTTTCAAAAGTCTATACTGACCTGATTGCAGATATTCGCGCTGAAAAAGTATTTGTGGATTTGCCGTTTTACTTGAAAGAGAAAGGAGCCTTGCAGGATGAAGTCCTGTCATTTTACCGGGGTATCATAGTCGATAAAACCCGAAGAACAGCGCATCTGGCCGAGTTGGAGTCCCAAAAAGAAAAGATCATACCCGTGGTTTCTTCGTTTATATCAAGAACAGGTGAAAGTGACAGTCTCTCTTATCAGGTTGAACATTTGCGACCTATTTATGGTCAGCTTGCTTTCAGAACCTTTTACAGTAGCCTTGTTGAAGAGTGGGATGAAATAGATAAGGCAACTGTGGATGGAGATGTTGTCATAGTCGATTTTGACACGATATCTCCTTATCCAAGTCCAACAGTAAAGCGCATTATGGAAAGGTGGAAAAAGTACAAGAAAGGTCCTGTGGTTATTTTAAGAAGCGCTATCAACACCGACATTTCTAATGTGGGTCTTGAGCATGGAGATGTCGTATTTGATGTAGACAATGGGCTTATTGATATGTACAAAAACCATCTTAATGCTCAGGCTTTTGGTGATTATGCAGGAATTAAAAAGGATGATCTCACTTCGGGCGGAACTATCAGTCCGGGATTTCTTCTATACAATCCAGTGCAGAATAATTTTACCGGCTTTAAAGGAAGTGTAAAGGAGTTGGGTGAATTTGAGCATACGATTGTTCCCGCAATTTTGGAATCAGAAGCAGTGTCGGATATGAGAGCCAGTAATCTTCCATATCTCGAAGGAAATCCTGGTTGGGATATTCTTATGGCTATCAGTGAGGGAAAAGAAAGTGGCAAGAGCCAGGCAAAATTTAAGAAAATAGCCATGTTGCATTATCTGCATTGTATCAAGGCACGCATTGAAGCAGGAGAATTTGATCAGGAATTGTAGATCAACCGGGGACAGACATTTGTATTGAAGAAGAATTGTAAATCACATGGTAGGATATGATTCCATTCAGATTTCACAAAATTCCATCTTTGATGATACCTGTGTTTTAGCGTGCGCTTAAATGCATCATTTATTTGATTAGCCGAGTGATTTTCTAATATCCCTGGGAAATCGTCGGATTTAAATGCTTTCTTCAATTCTGATTTATTAAGCAGCCGAATTTGGGCTTCAGAATTGAGAGTTGTATTGAATTGAGCCCCTCTGATTTCAATTTTTTTATGGCCAATAAAAGTCCACAATCCGACTCGTGGGTCAATAAAAGTGGAAAGTTCTGAGAGGTGTTTATTATCTGCAACTACATAGACATATTCAAAAACGCGCAGATAATCTGTAAGTTGAGTGGATAACCGATCCAGATTATCAAGTTCAGATTTAATTTCAAAACACTTGGTGAATCCATTAATGGCAAGAAAATCCGCTCGACTCTTGTCTACTTTTACTTCAAATCCGGCTTCATATTGAATTTTGTTAAAATAAGAGGCCAATTTGTATTTTAGACGTCCTTCACCGGAATATTTTTTGAAAATCAAGTCATTGATTCGCTTGTGCAATTCATGTTTGGAAAAGGATGAACCTGCCGTATTGTGCGCATATCTGGAAAAAGCGCGTTCCAGTTCTGTTTTGTTTAGCAGGGGGTGGTATGTTCGGGCCAGGCCGGCAATATCGGGCATTTTCAAAACTACATAATGGAATTGGTAAGAAAAAACTTTCCAGGTGATTCGTTAACCATTGAATTGTTGAAAAGTCACTTTTTCCTGAATATCGATATAAATAAGAAGATGTCTTTCAGTCTGAATGCCTGACAGCATGTCCTTTTTACCCGGACTTTATTTCATACTTTTTACATTTACTTTTCCTGATTAACTTTCCCATGTGGTATCCTTCCAAAATTTGAAAGACCTTATCAGGGCCATGGCCAATGCCGAGGCCTTGCTCAGCGCCCTTTTTGAGCGGCGCAATGTGCGCATGCGTTGGGAAGATGCACTGGCACTTGTGGACGATAAGCCTGAGAAAATCGAGATGCTCAAGGAACGCGGCCTGCTACAGCAAAATGGAGATTACCTGGATCTGGGTGAAGAATACATCGCTTTTTTTGAGCAGGTACTCGAAGTTAATGTCGATGTCAATTCCTCATACATCCGTGAAAGCATTGAAACACTCCAAAGCAACATTGAATACTATCTCAATGAAAAAGGGGAGACACGCAAGCAATTCTATTTACGGAAAGTAAAGGCTGCACTGCGCAAGTTGCAAAAAGGCGTTTGGAGAAACACACTCGATTTGCGTCGCAACATTGAGGACACCTACAAGACCGAGCCGAACTACAAGAACAAGATTGCCAAACTTCAACGCTACGACCAGAAAGCTGAAGATATTCTGTTGTTAATCGCAGAAGCGGAAAGGCTTTGCTTTGATCGGGAAAAACTTTTCTTTGTGCAGGCTACGGATGATGAACTGAACCGGATTAAATGGGAGCTGCGCAGCACCTTTAGCGATACCCGCCATCAAATCGTTGAAATACAACGCCAGGTAATCAATTATCTCAATCAGGCGCGACGCCAGTCACAGGTGATTGAGCACTTGCGTAAGGTTAAATTCCTCAAGGATCAATTTGAACTCAAGGAAAAGTCCAACATCCTCGCTCTTCTGACGGGATGCCAGGATCTCACTTTTGACCCCCGACCTGCCATCAGGCTGCCGTTGTCGCTCGCATTTCTGCAAACAGATGCCGGCCGGGAGAGCATTCTGAAAGTGCGTGCTGATCGCCACATCAAATCCACTCTCAGGCGGGAAGCAGCCGAAGCTTTCGCCCTGACAGAAATGGAGATGGAGAGCAGTCCGGGAGACTTTTTCAACCTCGATGAGGTGAAAAATGGCTTCATCGCCTCCGGACGTGAGCTCCTCGACTTTCTGCTGCAACATGACCTGCACAATAACCCACCTTTCGATACGCGGCTTACGCTCTATTGCCGGATGATCGCGCTCTTCCCCCGGGAAATTGAAGTCAGTAACCAGTACATGACACTCAACGGGGTCGAATTTGCGAAAGCCTATCCAAGCCAATCAAACCCATGAAAGACCTGCCGAAACAAACTGAACGAATTTTTGAAGCCCTCATCAAAGGCCGTTTTATCAATGCCAACAGCAACGATACCGAACAACGTGAATTGTACACTGCAATCGAAAACAATATCGACCTTCTGAGCAGCCATTTCGCGCCCATCGGTTTCCAGCTTGAGCAGGGTGATGGCTACTTCTTTTTTTCCCGAAAGGAGGAAAAAGTGACCATTGAGACCAAGCTCAGAGCTGCCTTTAAATGGATAGACAGGCTCGATTTCTTCACCACTTTCCACAACGGATTTGCACCTGGATTGCAGTTTTACAGCAGTGATATTGCCAAGGAAGTCACGGTAAACGGATTACTTAGAACCAAACTTCAGGATATGCAGACCAAAGGAGGTGAAACCACGGCCAGGGATCAAATCGAGGCCATGCTCAAAAGCATGGAGCGAGAAGGTTTTGTCGAGAAAGTGGACGATTTTGACGGCCGATGGAAGGTGACAGCCGCTTTGCATTACATGCAGCAAATGGTTCTCGCCATCGACATTCACGAAGAAGAAACAGACGAAAAAAATTAGTGTAATTCATCCCGGCATGCGCTATCTCAACAAGATTACTTTCATCCATTCGGCTTCCATACGCTATCAGGAAATACTGCTGGATGGCAACGTGCACCTCATCGGCACACAGGGCGTTGGGAAGAGCACCGTTCTCAGGGCGATTCTCTTTTTTTACAATGGTGACACACAGAAGTTGGGCATCTCTCGCGAAAAAAAGCCCTTCAGTGACTACTATTTCCCTTCATCCAACTCCTATATTGTCTACGAAGTGCAGCGGGAGCATGGCGCCTTCACTGTCATCGCGATGCGGAGTGGCACGGGTGTCCAGTTTCGCTTCGTGGATGCAGCTTTCAACCCGGACTGGATTATCCGCGGACAGCAGGCCCTGGAGCGCTGGGGCGACATCAGGCAGGAGCTCGATCGCCTCGGCATCGACTCCTCCGGTCGTATAGATCGTCTGCAGGAGTATCGCGACATTATTTATGGAAATGCGGTAGGGAATCCCGCTTACCGCAAATATGCCGTACTCGAAAGCAAGCAATACCAGAGCATTCCCCGCACCATCACCAATGTGTTTCTCAATACCCGGCTCGAAGCCAGTTTTATCAAGGAGACGATTATTCAATCTTTGAGCGAGGAGGAAATGAAAATTGACCTTGGTCTGTTCAAAAATCACCATGATGGTTTCGAAATTCAATACGG
>JBGTLS010000002.1:0-8081 GCA_041744015.1 Cryomorpha sp.
GAATTGTTTAAAAGAAATGAACACCTGCGATACAGCGCTTAGGCCAGGGCCATCCAGCGGCCGGCGGTGGGGTGAATGAAAAAAAGGCAGCCTTTAGTTATTAGTTTTTAGTTGTTAGTTTTTGGACCAGTTCGGCGGATGTCCAAAATCCCATTTAGCTGACATTTTTTTGACAGAATTCCGGGATATTTGGTGAACTCATCTAAAAACCAAACACTAAAAACCAAAAACGGCGAAGCCTCAAGGTTACTCTTGATCTTTTTATTCGCAGTGTTTGTTTTTAGTGCTGCTCATGAACGCTCCTGAGCTGAGTTCGTTCTTTTTGCATCAAGTCATCGCAGTATTGCAACTGAACCTCAAAAGAGATAACGTAGCTAGTTATATAGTAGGCAAAAAGGACAATAAAAAATATTTGCACATGCTGCGGAACAGAATATCCCTCTCTCGAGCAGAAGATCCCTCCCGACGGTCGGGATGACATGGCTTCGGGTTTTTTAGGGGACCACTCTCCCAAACTACCCTCTGTCATCCAGACGACCGCAGGGAGGAAGGATCCTTTCTCTTGAATGAAGAAGCAATTCTGTACTGGCTCCTCTCTTCATTTAGCTTCACTGAGATCGCTCCCTTTATGTTCGTTCTTTTTGCATCAAGTCAAAAAGAACAAGAAAAATGAATTCAATTGAATTATCGATATGTAAAAGATGTGCGGTAATAGCACGATAGGAATCTCAATATCGGTTTATATCTGCATAAGCGATGAAGAAATGAAATGGTGAACCAAATGCGAAACTTGAATTCATTATCATTCTTTATTTTATTACACGCTCTTCTCATCAACAGTATCTTGAAAATAGATCTTAAAGGTGGAGCCTTTCCCCAATTCACTTTCGATTATAATTTCCCCTCCTGCATTGTCCATGATCTTTTTGACCAGGAAAAGACCAATTCCGTTGCCTTCCACATGGCTATGTCGCCGCGTGAACTTGGTAAAAATATCCCTTATTTTACCCTCTCCCAGTCCCAAACCATTGTCCTGAACAGATAGAACAATGTGATCTGAAATACGCTCCGTTTTAATGGTGACTACCGGATTCCGGTCAGGAGATTTGTACTTTATTGCATTGCCTATGAGATTTGATAAAATACTGCGCAAATGCTTTTTGGAAAATGAGATATCCACGACCTTCAAATCGTGATGAATTTTAGCCTTCGAGTTAATCAGTTTATTTTTAATACCCAACTTCACTTCTTCAATTATTTTCTGAACGTTTACAGGCGCCGCTGCATCTATTTCATTATCTATATTGGCAATATCCGAGAGCTCATCTATGGTTTCCACAAGATTTTTTACTGCCCTGTGCACCATATCCATCATCTCTTTCGTTTCAGGATTTTCAGAATTCTGGGATTCCTGCAAAAAGGCAATAAGGACCGAAATATTTGTCAACGGTCCTTTCAAATCGTGCGCTGCAGAGTATATGAATGTATCAAGGTCGGCATTTATCCTTTTGAGTTTATCCTGTATAAGTTTTAATTCAGTAATATCATTAAATGTTATAATAGCTCCATCATTTTCGTTATTCTGCTTCACATAAGGTATGATCTTCATCTGATACCACTTACCATTTGTAGTTTGTATTTCCTTCTCCCTGGCCTCGGTCGATGATATCACAACATTAATATCGTTGGTAAGTGTTGCAAATTGAATATTGGTAGATATATCACTCAGGGCGCGTCCGGCATCGCTTTCTTTCAGATTCACCTGCTCCACGGCAGATGGTGTAAATTTCCTGACAATATGATTCTTGTCTACATAAATTTGTCCATTGGTGGTGCTTTTAAAATAATTGTTCAGATCATCGTTTAATTCTGCCAGCTCTTTTATTTTAAGCTGGTATTCATTGTTTACAGTTTGCAATTCTTCGTTTACAGATTGGAGCTCTTCGTTGGTACTTTGCAGTTCTTCATTGCTGGAAATGAGTTCTTCATTGTAGGAAGAAATATTGTCGTTTGATAACTCCAGCGCTTCAAATGATTCTGTAAGTCTTTGTTTGGTTTCGGAAAGTTCAGATTTCATATCTTCCAAATAGCGCTCAGTATGCGCATCCCTGTCGAAGATTTCACTGTCTTTTTCGGTGATTTTTTTCGGTGCATCCCCGCTAAAAAGTACAAGTATCACCGTTATAACAGATATATTTCCTGATAAGAAAGGTTTTATAAAAACATTTACCGAATGCAACGATTCATTTTTTCTGAATTGCACATTCTTTATTATTGCCATTTTATTTCGGCTTACGGCCTTCCGCAAAGTGGGAGCTGTGGCGATGGCCAGTTCATTGGGCAACATTTCCAACAAGTCGAAAGTGAATATTTTTGGCAACAGGTATTTATCAATGTCTCCAAAGGATTCGATGATTTTAAAATCTTCATCCACACACACGCCTGCTTCATATCCCGATTCTTCCAGCAGGGTATCTTTGATAATTTCGGAAAGATTGCTTTTTATCACATTCTTTGAGGGGACCAGTCCAGGTACAGAATTGATCCATTTTTTATTATGACCCGGGGTGCTGTAAGTCGTATTCGACACGTTGCGGACCATCTCTGTACTTTTATAAACCTTCCATTTCTTATCCACTTCCGCAAATGATCTTTTCAGGTCGCCCAGGCTTTCGCTCGGGCCTAAAAATAAATAACCATCCATATTGAGGCAGAAATGGAGTGAGGTAAGTATTTTATTCTGTAATAATGGATTGAGATATATCAATAAATTCCGACAACTTATCAGGTCAATTTTACCGTAAGGTGGCTGTTTTACAATATCATGGTCAGCAAAAATGATCATTTTTCTGATATTTTCCCTGATTCTGTATTTATTGTCTTCCTTGATGAAGTACTTTTTGAGACGATCTTCAGAAACATTTGCGATACTCCTTGCACTATAGATACCTTTTGCGGCATGTGCCAATGCACTCTTGTCAATATCGCTGGCAAAAATCTTTACTTCCAGATTTTTTTTGCGTTCTGTAAGATGCTCCATGATAAGAATGGCAAGTGAAAATGCCTCTTCGCCTGTAGCACAACCCACCACCCAGACCTTCAAAGTATCACCGAACAGTTTATTTTCAATAATACCAGGAATTACCTTTTCATTTATCAATTCAAAGGCTTCAGGATCTCTGAAGAATTGTGTGACACTTATCAGAAATTCTTTGGCCAAAACATTTATTTCAGCCGGATTTGCTTTCAGAAAATCAACATAAGCGTCCAGCGTATTCAGATTGTTCTGAGTCATACGAATTACAATTCGTCTTATGATGGTCGGACGCTTATAATTTGTGAAATCGAGCGGCGTATGTTCCTGTATCAGGTCCAGAATTTCAAGCAAGACATTTTCATCGGCTTCCGTAATTTTATCCGTAAAAATGTTTTCCAATATATCCCGTTGCAAATAGGATATTATTTCCAGGGGAATCTTTTCAGGGGGGAGGATTACATCCACATTGCCCGATTCGATAGCGCTATTGGGCATACCGTCAAACTTTGCGCTTCCCGGATCCTGCACAATCACCATGCCCCCCATTTTCTTTATGGCTCCTATCCCCTTGGTGCCATCTGAACCTGTTCCAGAGAGTATTATTGCAATACTTTTATCGCGCTGATCTTCTGCCAGGGAGTTTAAAAATATGTCAATAGCTGTATTTGGTTGCTGCGCACGACTCTCTGTCAAAAGCAATCTTCTGTTCCGAATCGTCATATTCATTCCCTTGGGCATCAGGTATACCTGGTTGGGCTCAACGATCATATCGTTTTCTGCTTCTGATATTTGCAACTTGCTGTGTTTGGCCAGAAGTTCTGCCATAAAGCTCTTGTGATCGCGCGAAAGATGCTGGATAATTATATAGGCAACCCCATCTTCGGGCGTATGGTCAAAAAGCAGATGAATGGCTTCCATGCCGCCTGCGGATGCACCTATTGCTATGATGTACAGGTCTTTGTTTTGTTCAATATTGCTGTCGTTTTGCGAGGATCCGGAAGGCTTCTTCATGAAATTTTTAAATTGTACTGATTGGGTCCCATATTCAATAAATGAAGCACATTTTTTATATTTCTCTTTTCACGGGCATGCTTTGGAGTATGGCACTTATGAACTGAAAGTGCGAAAATATCAAACCTTCTCCCGCCTTTGGCCAGCGATTATATCGTATCGGGTTTATCATCACAATGGTCTGAATTGATGGTTAAAGGAATTGACCTTTTTCTATAAAGGTAAGTATAAATTTAACAACCTGAAGCCTGATTAGATCCTATAAGGCACAACTGTACTAATATACAGGATCAAATTTTGGACATACTATGGACCGCCCTACGCTTCTATCCGCTCGCAGAACCTGATATATATTCTTGGGGTAATCCCGACGTAATGGAGTTAGGAGAATCATTTCCAAATATCGTTCTAAGCAGGAACATGGCTTTCCGCAATCTCGTTTTCACCGTGCCAAGTGGAATGTCGAATTTTTCGGCTATCTCCGCATGGGAATATCCAAATATGTAGGAATGCTCCACCAGTTGTTTCTGGTGATCGTCTAAGTGGCTTAAAACTATTCGCATGTCGTGGGTTAAACCCGGTTCTTCGTTATCCGCTACCGATCGTTCCGGAAATGTGTAACGGAAATTATTATAGATTTCACCCCTGCGTTTTACTGTGCGAATATTATCAATGGAATGGTTGCGCACGATGCACAATAACCACGTAAAAAGCCTGCCTTTGGATGCATCATAGGACTTTGATTGTATCCAAACTTTTACGAAAGCTTCCTGAATGATATCCTGGGCTTGGGATTCATCACGTACCATACGCATCGCCAGTCCATACAGCGTATCTGCATAATGGTCGTACAGCAGGTCCATAGCATTTACATCACCCACCGCAAATTTATCTGTTATTTCCTTCTCCACGGGTGCCATTCCTTTTACTTTGAATCAAATCTAAGGAATAAGAAGGCTTTTCTGATCACCCAAAATCCTGTTCTAACATATTTTGGCGTTAGCCGAATAGTTATCTGTCTCATTTTCATTACACATTCGCATAACTTGTCTTTAAACATGTAATTGACGGGTTGTTCCACTCCTCGATAGTAATCCACCTTTTGAACCTGACAACCTTCACGTTTGGATACTTTAACAAAGAGGATCGGTCACCCAAAATTATTCTATCTTTTACGTACTTATTCTGAGTAAAATTTGTGCGAAACTGTGGTAAAAACACGCCCTGGTCATCAAAACAGTCCGCATACAACATTTCAATTAAACACCCGCATCCACCTTTTTTTGCTGTTCAGCGGCCTGGCCATTACCGGAGCATGTATATTGGCAATCATGGTGTTTGCAATTGACCTTTGTCGGGAAATTGCGATGTGGATGTATCTGGGGTGCTGTGAATGGACCGGATTAGCGAAGCCATGAATAAAAAGATCTCCTCCGAAATTTTAAGGCCATTTGGATAATTTTTCTCTGTCAATATCTTTGCAGACAGGCGACGTAAAATGACAAAATTATATTCATATTCTACGGCGCTATAATTTTATTAGGAAAAATGTTTTTTATTAAGATATTAGTGCCATGGAGAAAGTGATAGAATTTAAAATTTAATTCCTGCATAGTAGACAGGCTTCCTTCTTATCTGTGACGAATTGAGCAACACACACAAGTAATAATAATGTTATGAGCAATAAAACTGCTGACTATTATTTTCTGAAGGGTGGAGGAGAAATGGGTGAGTTATTTCAGGCAAAAGACTGGAGCAAAACTCCAATGGGCGAACCTGAAAGTTGGCCCCAATGCTTGCGTACTACACTCGGCATACTGCTCAATTCCAGCTTCCCAATGTTCCTGTGGTGGACTGATGATTTAAATTGTTTTTACAACGATGCCTGGCGCGCGGGTTTTGGCAAAGATGGGAAGCTTCCATCCGAGCAGGCCTTGACCGGCAAAGATGCATGGCCGGAAATATGGGATTTCGTAAAGCCATTCATTGACAAAGTAATGCACCGGGGGCAAGCGATCTGGCCTGAAGACCTCCCTGTTTACCGCAAGGGTAAAATGGAAGATGTGTATTGGACTTTTAGCTTAGGCCCTGTGCACAATGATACGGGCACAGTCGCAGGCGTGCTTGTAACATGTGTAGAAACAATTGAAAAGGAAATGACACTGCGAAAAGTTGGAGAAAGTGATCAACTTTTACGCAACACCATGAAACAGGCACCCGTGGGTATCGCTATATTACGTGGGCCACAATACATTGTAGAAATGGTGAATGATGCCTACCTGCAGCTTGTTGATAAAACAGAATCAGATTTAGTGGGATATCCATTGTTTGAATCATTGCCCCATCTCGAAGACACTTTTCATTCAATATTTGTAAATGTTATCAAAACCGGTGTGCCATATCACTGTGACGAAATCCCGGTGCGTATGCACAAACATGGAAAGAGGGGCATACATTTCTTCGACTATATCTACCATCCTCTGAAAGAAGCAGGAAAAATTACCGGCATCATGGTCTTTGCCACAGAAGTAACCGACAAGTTTCAGTCCAGAAAAAAAATGGAGGATAGTAAGAGGCTTTATGAGACCATATTCCAGACCACGCCCGATCTTATTTATGCATTTGGCACGGACTATAAGTTCACTTACGCAAATGATGCTTTGCTGAAAATGTGGGGACGCTCCCGGGATGAGGCCATTGGTAAAAGCATGGCAGAATTGGGGTATGAACCCTGGCATATCGAAATGCATGAGCGGGAAATAGACCAGGTCGTTGATACAAAAGAATCTATCCGCAACGTCTTGTCATTTCCCCATGCTGAAACGGGCAGACGCGTTTACGATTACATTTTTGCCCCGGTAATAAATGAAAATGGTGAAGTGGAAGCGATAACCGGTACAGCGCGCGATATTTCTGACATTAAAAATGCCGAAGATGAATTAAAGGAGAAAGAGGAACAGTTTAGTACCCTGGCAGATAATATGGAAAACCTGGCCTGGCTGGCAGACAAGGATGGATGGATATACTGGTATAACAAAAGATGGCTGGAATATACGGGCCTGTCTCAGGAAGAAATGCAGGGATGGGGTTGGCAAAAAGTGCATCACCCCGATCATGTGGAACGCGTATTGGAACTATCAAAAGTGGTATGGCATGTCCCTGAAACATTTGAACTCACCTTTCCGCTGCGCAGACATGATGGGGAGTACAGGTGGTTTCTCACCCGGGGTTATCCGGTAACCAATGAGGAAGGTCAAATTATCCGGTGGATAGGTACAAACACAGATATAGATGAGCAAAAGAAGGCCGAAGAACAATTCAAAGTTCTGGCCGACCAGGCTCCGATGTGGGTATGGCTTACCGATAAAGCCGTAAATGTATTGTATGCCAATCCCGAAATACTCAGGTTTATCGGCATTGCACATTACAGTGAATTCACTGGGCATATCTGGGAACAAAAAGTCCATCCGGATGATATTGCAACGGTGTATAAAGCCTTTGACGATGCTGTAAACAGCCAACAATCTTTTTCTTCCGAGTTCCGTGTGCTCAATTCATTGACTAACCAGTATGAATGGTTTTTTATCAAAGGAGTTCCACGGTTGGAAGCAGATGAGTTTATGGGGTTTATTGGGACAGGGATAAACATCCATTCTCATAAGCAGATCTTATCTGAACTTGAATACCGCACAGCCTTGCTTGAAGCACACAATGAAGCAAGCATTGACGGTATTTTATTGGTTGATGCCAAAGGCGGCATACTTTCGTACAACAATCGTTTCGTGGAAATATGGAATATGCCACAACACATTGTGGATGCCAAAGATGATGTATCAGCACTTGATTTTGCTTTGACGCAATTGAGAGAACCTGAACAATTCATTGACAGGGTAAAATGGCTCTATGAAAATCCCCATGAAATAAGTTTTGAAGAACTGGAATTTAAGGATGGAAAAATAATAGAGAGATATGGGTACACGGTACCTGCTCCGGATGGAAGTTATTTTGCCTGGAGCTGGATATTCAGAGATGT
>JBGTLS010000003.1:0-12114 GCA_041744015.1 Cryomorpha sp.
AAAAAGGGAACGGAAGGAACGGGCCTTGGGCTAAGCATTACGAACGACATCATAAAGGCCCACGGAGGTAGTCTTGATATTCAATCGCAACCGGGAAGTACCATTTTCAAAATCCATTTAACGCTTTAAAAAATGAAAGCAAAATCCATTCACGGCAAGTCGTCACGGGAAATATGGAAGAACCAAAAACAGCCAACAGAACTTTCATTCAGGCGCTTGCTGCTGGGTGGCTTTGAAAGAGAAATGATTTCGATCCTATAATATTGAATTATGAAAGCAAAAACAATCAAAGGAAATTCGCCGACTGAAATACAGGCAGCTCTTGATCATAGCACAAGTGATAATTTCAAGCCCACACTTGTTATTATCACCTTGACCAAAATTGAATATGCAGAAAACTTACGGTCAATATTTGACATGAATGGCATAGCAATTTTCGGGATCACTACACCCCAAAAATTTACGGAACAAGGGATGGAATCTGATGATATTGTAGCAATGCTCATGGATATGAAGCCGGAGCATTTCAGCATTGTACTCAACGATTACGGAGGTTCGTCTGCATACGAAGCCGGACATCAGGCGGGAATAACCGGAAAGAACTTATTTGCGAATCCCTGCTTCATCATTTCACCCATAGATTTCAGAATGTCCGGTGATGAATTGATCAGTGGATTAACAGATGCGGCAGGTAAGGATGTTTCCATTATGGGCGGTGTTGCCGGGAACCCCAGTGATTTCTCAGGCATTTTATTCACCAATGCCTTATCCAGTAAAGGTGGAGTACTTGCACTCATTATTGACCGGGACAAAATTTTGATAAGTGGATTGGCCGTTTCAGGATGGAAACCAGTGGGAACAACCAAAAAAATCACAAAAAGTGAAGGCTCCTGGGTTTTTACTATTGATAATGAACCGGCAATGAATGTCATCCAGCGGTTTTTGGGAGATGAAATAATAATTTCTACCAACCAAGCGAGCGGGCTGCTTCCTACTGACCTTGGCTATCCTTTACAATTTGAGAGAGCATCAGGAAATGCAACAATGAAGCCAGCACTATTTTTTAATACTGCCAATCAATCAGTAATGATAGGAGGTGAAGTGAAGGAAGGTGACCTTTTTCGTTTTTCCCTTCCACCGGATTTTGATGTGATTGATAAAGTGATTGAAAGTACAAGAACCATCAAAGAAAAGGATATGCCTGAGGCAGATGCAATGCTCATTTTTTCCTGCGTAGGCAGGTTGGGCACATTTGGACCCATGATCACAACAGAGATAGAAGGGCTGGCCGCAACATGGGACAAGCCTATGCTGGGCTTTTTCTCATTGGGTGAATTTGGAAAATTAGATGAAGGTCGCTGCGAATTTCACGGGACAACGGTAAGCTGGGTAGCATTAAAAGAGAAATAAACTTATTAAAATATATCGATAAAATGAAAGCAAAATCCATCAAAGGGAAATCTACCGAAGAAATAAGCAGCGCATTCAAGGAAAGCATGGAAGACGCCCGCCTGCCGGACAGCCAGGGTTTTAAGCCGACCCTGGCCATTGTATTCATGTCTGTTAAACAGGATATAGAAACTGTTTCTGAATTACTTGATGAAAAAGGCATACAGATATTTGGTGCTACCACTGCCGGTGAATTTATTGATGACGAAATGGAAGAAGGCAGCATTGTCATCTTGTTACTCGACATGAATCCAGACTATTTTAGAATTGAATTTCTTAAAACAAGCCCGGATATCGTCTTTGAAGACGCAAGTAAAATAGGTGCTACCGGAAAAGAAACCTTTGCGAACCCTGCGTTTATTATAGCAAACAGTGGTGTGTCCTTAGATGGCGAACCAATAGTTGAAGGCATTATACAGGGTTTTGGAAGCGCTGCATATTCCTCAGGTAAGGAAGTGACAATATTTGGAGGAAAGGCTGCAGATGATTTGGCGCTTGAATCAACATTTGTATTCACCAATGGTAAAAATGAAGACTGCGCAATTGTGGCACTCATTATCGATGAAGATAAAATCGATGTGAGAGGTATCGCTACGTGTGGCTGGAATGCTATTGGTACTACAAAAACAGTGACTAAAAGCGAGGGCAGCATTGTTTATACCATCGACGATAAACCAGCATTGGATATGTTGATGAATTACCTGGGTGTGGAGATAAAGCAGGAAGGCGACAAGGAAATCGTAACATTTCTCAGCTCATGGTATTACCCATTGCAATTGGAACGGGAAAATGTAGATCCAATTATTCGCACAGCCATGTTTGCCAATAGCAATGACCGCTCACTAATTTGTTCTGGAAATGTGCCTCAAGGTTCTAAAATAAAGTTTTCGCTCCCACCCGATTTTGATTCCATCGATAAAGTGGTTGAAGAATGTAAAAGCATTAAAGACAACGCACAACAGCAAGCCGATGCCTTGATCATGTTCTCCTGCGTGAGTAGGTATTTATCGTTTGGAATCGTAACGAAAGAAGAGATAGAGCAGGTTCAAAAAATTTGGGATGCGCCCATGGCTGGCTTCTTCTCCTACGGCGAATATGGAAAGTCAAAAACCGGCAAAAATGAGTATCACAACAATACCTGTTGTGTCGTGGCATTAAAAGAAAAATAGGAATGGATAAAAATCTGCAAATCGTCACCGACTTTATTCAGCAGGATCCAAATATGCCAGCTGAACAGAAAGAGTCTGTTCTGAAGGCATTAAAATCAGCGGATAAAGAACTTCAGATTGTATCTTTTAAACTTGATCGTACCGAAAAGGTAAAGCGGACAACGGCTATCCTGCTTGAAGAAACCATTGAGGAACTCGAGCAGAAAAGAAATGCGGTGGAAGAGACATTGGCAGAACTGAAATCCACCCAGGCCCAACTCGTTCAGCAGGAAAAGCTGGCATCTTTAGGACAACTCACCGCCGGCATAGCCCACGAAATTAAGAACCCGCTCAACTTTGTGAACAACTTCGCCGAGTTGTCGATCGAGTTGATCGAGGAGATTATCGAAGAGAGGGCGAGGAGCCAGGAAGCAAGAGACGAGACTTTGGTGGATGAGATACTGGAAGATATCAGGTCCAATCTCAAAAAAGTCTATGAACATGGTTCCCGTGCCAATGGCATAGTAACCTCAATGTTGCAGCATTCAACGGGAGGATCGGGTAAAAGAGAACCTGCCGACCTTAATGCTTTGATCAGGGAATATGTCAACCTGAGTTTTCATGGCATGCGGGCCGGCAAAAATTCCATCGATGTCGACATAATCCTTGAATTGGATTCAGAGATAAAGGAAGTTTCCCTGATCAAAGAAGACTTTACCAGGGCAATCATCAACCTGTGCAACAATGCTTTTGATGCCATGCGGGAGAAGCTAAAGATGTACAAAGCACAAAGCAACAATTACCAGGAAGTTGGAGATGCGGAAGGAGATTACATGCCTAAATTAACCGTCTCTACTGTTCTTGAAAAAGATCAGGTTTGGATTTCCTTTGAAGACAATGGTTCCGGAATCCCCGATGACATCAAAGACAAAATCCTACAACCCTTCTTCACCACCAAAAAGGGAACAGAAGGAACGGGGTTGGGACTGAGCATTACCAACGATATTATCAAAGCCCATGGGGGAAAATTGGAGATCCAATCGCAACCAGAAAGGACGGTTTTTCAAATTTATTTAACGCTGTAAATTATGGCCAAAAAACTTCTTTCTTTCCTTATTTCAATTTTGGTGATTCATGCGGTTTATGGTCAGGGTCGCGCTGTGGTTCTATCCGCCGATATGTTCCAATCTCACCAGCGTATCTTCCTCGCCCCGCTCGATGGATGGGTATTTCGGCAGGGGCACGATCCTTCCTGGGCCGATCCGGCGATGGGCACCGACGATTGGCAAAAGATGAATCTGACCGGGTTGAGTCCCGGGCTCGAAGACGAAACGGGAAGGATCGAAGGCTGGTTTCGGATGAAAATCCAGATTGATGAATCTCTGAACAACCTGCCACTGTATATCAACAGAACCCTTTGGGCCGCCACCGACGTGTATCTCGATGGGGTGCTTGTCCAATCTTTTGGCAACACAGGGGATCCCTACACGGCATTCAACCCCATTCTCAAATATCCCAAACCCATCACCCTGGAATCCGGCAGGGAATACCTGCTCGCCGTGCATTTTGTGGATTATGAAAGCACCTTTACCCAAAGGGAAATTCGCCTGAAACCCGAAAACCTTCAGAATTTCATCAACCTGACAGGGCCCGATTATGAAGCATGGGTGACTCGGGACTATAAGCAAACACACGTGTACGTTGCCCTTTGTCTGGGGGTATCTTTTCTTTTGTTTTTCCTGTATTGGTTTTTGGTATACCTCAATCCCGATCAGACCTTATTCCGCATCATCGCCTGGTTTACCACCGCGGTGCTGGTTGGGACGGTAGCGATTTTCGGTAACACCTTTTTTGAAATTTCATACCATCTGGAAAAGATTCGCTTTTTGGCCATGATCACTTTTCAGGCCGTCATGACCCTATTCGGGTTGTTCATTTTGGAATGGGTGCTCACCAAAAAAATATCAAAGATGTCATGGGCATTGCTCGTTGTATTGCTCATCACCAACATTCCCGCCCATATCTTTTCTATTTCGCCGCCATTTGCGATCGCGTTTATCATCATGCTACTGCATTTTGGTCGGAAGCTAAAGGCACACCGAGGCGAAATAAGAGGGGCCAATTGGGCCATTGTAGCGGCCGTTGTTTTCCCAACCGTTGGCATCGTTACGCAGATTATCCTGCACAAATACTCACTCGATCTTTACAACGAATACGACAAGCTATTGCTTTCGCTCCAAATACTCAGTCCTCCTTTATTTTATCTCGCTTATATTTCCATCAGGTTCAAAGAAACACTAGCTGCGGTGAGGGAGGAAAGTAAAAAACTCCTTCAAGTGACCGAAGAAAAAAGAGAAATTCTGGCCAATCAGAATACCCTGCTCGAAGCCCAGGTGGAAGACAGAACCCGCGAATTGAAACACTCGCTGGAAACGCTGAAGTCTACTCAGGCTCAACTTATCCAATCCGAGAAGATGGCCAGCTTGGGAGAACTCACATCGGGCATCGCCCACGAGATCCAGAACCCGCTCAACTTCGTCAACAACTTCTCGGAAGTATCATCTGAGCTCATCGATGAAGTCATCATTGAAGTCGCCGCTGTAAAGACGAGGCATGCCTCGTCTCCCGATGATGACTCTTTAACAGAAGCCGAAATCATCCTCACCGACATCAAGCAAAACCTCGAAAAAATAACCCACCACGGCAAGCGCGCCGATGCCATCGTAAAAGGTATGCTCGCCCATAGCAGCAGTGGCAAGGGAGAAAAAGGACCCACCGACATCAACGCCCTGGCTGATGAATATCTGAAGCTATCGTACCACGGGCTTCGTGCCAAAGACAAAAGCTTCAACGCCGATTTCAAAACCGATTTTGATCCCAACTTACCGAAAGCGAATTTGGTGCCGCAAGACATCGGACGGGTGCTGCTCAATCTGATCAACAATGCTTTCCAGGCTTGTGCAACGGAAGGTATCGAAAAACCGACAGTGACTGTTTCAACCAAGCATTTACCGGAAGGGATTCAAATCACCGTCTCCGACAACGGCCCCGGCATCCCCGCCGATATCAAAGACAAAATCTTCCAGCCTTTTTTTACCACCAAGCCTACAGGTCAGGGAACAGGGTTGGGATTAAGTCTGAGTTATGATATTGTAAAGGCGCATGGGGGGAAATTGAAATTAATGACATCAGATGGTGAAGGCTCCACATTCATCATCACACTACCAAATTGAGAAAAGCCAAGAATTTATGAAAATAGGATCAACACAATTAACCAGTTTTTTTCTCCTTTACGCCACTCTATCATTGGTGCTTTTCTCATGCACAGATAAAGGTGAGTCTATCCCTTTTCCTCAAGACAAAAGTGAATTTTTGCCGCCTTCAAGCGAACCGCTGCGCTTTAGCGAACCACAAAAAATTGAATGGCAGGTCAATGATTCCATGACATTCGAACGGCCCGTCCCAATAAAAGTGGATTTGGCTTCTGTTCCTTCAAAGCCTTTTTACCCTGATGGGTTTCTTCCACTTGATCAGCCAATGAAGGAAATGGGTCTTACCAGGAAGCAAGATACCGTGATCAATTTCAAGGAACTGCCTTCAGCGCCTATCAAATTCAAAACGTCAATTCTCGAGCCTCCTACAAGGGTGAAAGCGCGATTGCCAAAACTAAATAAGAATGCTTCCGTCGGGATTTTTGAATTTGGGGAAGATCAAGGATTGCCCGGTTCATTTATCACTGCGCTGATGGAAGACAGCCATGGCATGATTTGGATTGCAACGGACTATGGAATTTGCCGATTTGACGGTGAGTACATTGAAACCTACGACATTATTGATGAACGATTTACCGGTGCACAAAGCGAAGTGTTAAGCATCCTGGAAGATAACAATGGGCGCATTTGGTTTTATACTGCAGATATGGGATTCTATGTAATAGATCTGCAAGTAGGAATAGTGAGAAATGCCATTCTCGTTCAGGACCAATTTCAACTTAATTTAGGCAACACCATGGTCATCGATAGCAAAGGCATGATCTGGTTTGGCACGACAAAGGAAGGGATTTTCATCGTGGATCCTAAAGATTTCAGCTCTAAACACCTATTTACCAACGGCAATGCTCGCTTTCTGGTAGAAGATGCGTCTGGTAAAATTTGGGTTGGCTCTGACACTGGTGTCGCTTTGATAGATCTCGATTCGGGCATTATTCAATCCATAGAAGATCATCCAGCGTTTTCCTTTGATTTTGTAAGTGGTTTGTTTTGCGATACCGATAACAACATCTGGGTTGGAACGGACGATGAAGGAGTCATGAAGATTCATTCAGGTAGAGAAAGTGGTCAAGTTCTCGGCAACGCTCAAGGCTTAGCAAGTCCCGTGCGCCATTTCACCGAAGGGAACGACGGCAAAATATGGATGTCTACTACTGGTGGTGGTCTCTATGTTTTTGACCCGTCCAAGCTATCATTAAAGCACTTGAACAAAGTAAATGCCTTAATTAATGACATTGTAACCACATCACTTTTAGACAGTCAGGGCCAATTCTGGATAGCCACCACCAAAGGACTCAACCTGATGGATACCGAAGGGCTTATGCTCAACTTCCTTACGGAAGCAGATGGACTGAGTTGGCCAAATGTATGGTCATTTATGGAAGACAGGAAAGGGAATTTATGGTTGGGTTCATGGGAACGCATGGACCTGTACAATCTGGAAAGTAATTCGATCAAAAGAGTAGATCTCGCTCTTCAGCTGGAGAAAAGCGTTACGATTCCCTTCGAAATCCTGCATATGCCTTCCGGCGATTATCTCATCAAAGCGCCTTCCATCGGCTTAGCTATATTCAATCCTGAGAGAGAAACCATCACCAAAATCACTCCTGACAATGGATTGACTTATCTTTTTCATTCGGCTTGTTTTGTTGACCGCTCAGGAAATATCTGGACAGGTACCTTTGGAAAGGGTGGTGTAGAATTTTATGATACGGAAACCAACAGTTTCAAGCGTATTACGAATGCAGAGGGCATAATTGGAGGTATCGTTTGGGGAATCAAAGAAGATGCCTTGGGACAGATATGGATAGGGACTGACTTGGGCGTCAATATTATCAATCCCAAAGAAAATACCATCTCCTACCTTATGGAGGGAGAAAGCACCACCGCGCGAAATGTTGGAGCCTTTTTGACAGATGTGCAAAATAGGATGTGGATGGGCACCCGATCGGGAATTTTAGTTGTCGACCAAAAAAACGATCTTTTGACCAAAATTCTACCGGAAAACGGGCTCATCTCTGAAAAGGTATATACACTTTATACACACAACGGCGTGATGTATGCTGGCACGGGAAATGGCTTGAGCACTTTTACTCCACCCGTAAATTTCGGAACCGATGCAGCCGTACTTGACATAAAATCATACGCAAAAGAACAAGGGTTTATCTTTAACGATTTCAATGCAGATGCTGCCATTGCCTTCAATGACAAATTGTGGTTGGGGATTGAAACGGAAGTGCTTACCGTTACCGATATTCCCAGGAAAGATACCATGCCTGCCACAACCCATATTTCAGGGATTGCCATTTCAGACCAAAATCGAAACTTTTACGATTATGGTCTCGCCCATGAAGCGTACACCGATCTGGATACGCTGTATAGCGCGCAAAAAGACACCTTCTACCTGGCAGGTCAGCGTCCCGAAGAAACGGACTGGCTAAAGGCGAATGATATACAATGGGATGGAATAGAAGGGAATTATAACCTGCCTGCAAACCTAAAAATCCCATTTGAGCACAACTACGTGAGTTTTCAATTTACAGGAACTCAGATGACCAATAGGGACAAAACGCAGTACAGTTATATTCTCGAAGGCTTTGATAGCCAATGGAGTGAAATCTCCGGCAATCCCTTTAGCGAAAACTACAGAAGTTTGCCTGCTGGAAATTATACTTTCAAAGTCCGCAGCCGCACATTTGATGGCATTTGGAGCCAGCACGACGAATTAAGCTTTACCATACTTCCCCACTGGACCAATACATGGTGGGCCTGGCTTCTCTATATTGCTGTATTCACATTGGTGGTAGGAGTAATTGTTCAATACCGCTCGCTCGCGCTAAAAAAAGAGAATGCCATGCTCGAAGAGAGAGTAAAGCACAGGACAGCGCAATTGAGCAAATCTGTAGACGACCTTAAGTCCACCCAAGCCCAGCTCATCCAATCCGAAAAGATGGCATCGCTCGGTGAACTCACCGCCGGAATTGCGCATGAGATCCAGAACCCGCTCAACTTCGTCAATAATTTTAGCGAACTAAGCAATGAGCTTGTTGATGAAATGAAGGATGAATTCAAAAAAGGAGATACTGAGGAGGGCTTTTCCATTGCAGACGACATCAAGCAAAATCTCACCAAAATCGCCCACCACGGCAAGCGCGCCGATGCCATCGTAAAAGGCATGCTCGCCCACAGCCGTGCCGGCAAAGGGGAAAAAGAACCAACGGACATCAACGCCCTGGCTGAAGAATACCTGAAGCTCTCATATCACGGGCTGCGGGCAAAAGACAAGAGTTTCAACGCCGATTTCAAAACCGACTTCGACCCCAATCTGCCCAAAGTGAATGTCGTGCCACAGGATATCGGTCGGGTATTGCTGAACTTAATCAACAATGCCTTTCAGGCAGTCAACGAAAGGAGCAAAAAAGGAGAATTGGGATATAAGCCAGAAGTTTCCGTTGAAACCCAACTAAAAACCAATAACCAAATACTAATAACCATAAGCGACAACGGCCCCGGTATCCCCGAAGACATCAAAGAAAAAATCTTCCAGCCTTTCTTCACCACCAAGCCCACCGGGCAAGGAACGGGTTTGGGGCTGAGCCTGAGTTATGATATTGTGAAGGCGCATGGTGGAGAATTGAACGTTGAAAGCACGGAAGAGCAGCTTACCACATTTAAACTCACCATCCCAGTTGATGGTCAAAAACAGAACAAATGAAAGCTACCAAACCCGCACTCACAGTGTGTATTGTGCTCATCAGTTTAAGCGCATATAGCCAGCTCAACCCTGCCAATCTTACAGCTTACACTGAAGTGGAAGCTACCGAGATTTTTGATGTTCTTTCTGATAAAAAAGGAAACATATGGATAGCCGCTCAGAGCGGATTGATGCGCTATGACGGTTACGATGTAGTCAGATTTCACCCTGATCCCCAAGATTCAACTACCCTGGGTGACCTTTTGACCTATTCGCTACTTGAAGAAAGCAACGGAATGATTTGGATCGGAGGTCTTGAATATATAAGCCGCTACAATCCCGATACAGAATCTTTTATAAATTATTCCTTCGCGCACCTTACAGATTATCCACCTGGATCGCAACCCATGGTGCTGGCAATTGCCGAAGGTAGGAATGGCCGCATTTTCTTTGGGGTCATTTCTGGGATTTATAATATAGGCGACCATGCCATACTGTATTTTGATCCTGAAACAAAAAAATTATTGAGACTGGAGTATCCCGAATCAATAGAAATTGATAACGTGTACTTCATGAGTGCCGATACAGCCGGACAGGTACTGGTGAGTGCCGTTAGTGGGGGCTTCGTTATCGGTTCCGATCTGGAGGTGAAAAATTTTGATCTACCTGAAGGAATCATAAGCAATGGAGAAGTGGTCTACCCAATCAGGTATGCCGACCGGAGCGGATTTGTTTGGATTGCAAATACTGGTGCAAAACTTTGGCGGATCAATCCACAAAGTGGCCAATACCAAAGCTGGTCGATGGACAATCTTTTTCCGGACCAGACACGGGACTTGATTGTAGACCGAATGATCGAAGATCCCGACGGAAATATCTGGATGGGCACAAAAAATGGTGTGGTATTTTTCAATCTGGAAACAGAAACCTTTGAAGTATTCGATTACAGCTCCACCAAAAAAATACAGTCAGCGGCGGTTTTCGCTCTTCATATCGATGCCTTCGGGGATTTGTGGTTTGGCAGCACTTTGGATGGCCTGATGCGTTACAGCAAAAAAGCCAACTTTAATGCCTTTAGATCTGGCTTCGGCAGCCCTGTAACCTTCGGCACTGGTTGGGCTTCAAGGATCATTGAACTTAGCGACAGCTCAGGTTGGATCTCAACAACATTTGGCGGCCGAAATTCCCTCAATTTGGTCAATCTTCAAAATGGAACAATCCTTAAGAAATACGAAGATGAAGTGCTCGGTGGTCGCCTGGTAGCTGAATATCCCAGGGATGAGCTCCTCATGGAGTATGAAAACAAGTTCTATAGCTTCCACCCGACCAAAAACCTAATCAGGCCACTTGAAATGCCTGTCGAGGTCAGCAACATACACTTGCTGAATGTGCAGGAAGTTGGGCAAGGCCACACCGTTTTCTGCACGATCAATGGAATATTCATTCAGAATCCCGCTGACGGCAGCGTCTTGCACATCGACTTGCAAAAGCTTCCGGGATCAGATTTTTCGAGCAATGAAGTAACCGCCATTGTTCAAAGCAAAAGATATGGCATCTGGATATTGACCAACAATGGCCTGTTTCTGTATAATCCGAAGACCAAGGGTTTAGATCGCCTGGGATTTGATATTTCTGAAGGAGACATATTCAAATCACAAGATATCAATTCACTTTTTGAATCAGAAGAGGGTACCGTTTGGGTAGGAACGTGGCAAGGTGGACTCAGTAAGCTTTTGACCGAAGAGCGATCCATAAAAACCTACACTATTGAAGATGGATTGCCATCTTCAAGTATTCAGGGAATCATTGGAGATGAAAATAATCAGACTTTATGGATCAGCACATTTGATGGTCTGTGCAGTTTCGATATCCGGAGCGAAACTTTTAGGAATTATACGATCAATGACGGCATTCATGGTTTGCTGTTTTCAGATGGAGCAAGCTTAAAATCGCGTCAGGGATATTTTCTTTTTGGGGGCAACAATGGCGTGACGTATTTCCATCCCGAAGATTTCTCTTCAACGTCAGCACCGCCCATGGTTTACTTATCATCACTTAAAATCGGTGAAAAACGCATTGATCTGACTGCTCAAAGTACATCATATGCCGGCGACAAAACTTTGAATGACATCGAGCTGAGTCATGACCAGAACAGTTTTTCGATTGCATATACCGGAATTCAGTACGACAATCCCAGAAAAAACAAATTCGCTTACATACTGGAGAATTATGACGACACCTGGCGCGAAGTAGACAATTTACGCACCGCGTTTTATTACAATCTTCCGCCTGGAAAATATACCTTCCGGGTGAAAGCAGCCAACAGCAATGGTGTCTGGAGCGATGACAGCGCATCCATTGATTTGGAAATCTTACCACCATGGTGGCAAACATGGTGGGCATATACCGCCTATGCCCTTTTGGCAATTGGAGCAATTTTCGGTGTTGGAAAATTTGTGCAGAAGCGAAACATGGACAGGCTTCGGGCTGCCGCCAAAGACAAGGAATTGGCCCAGGCCAAAGAAATAGAAAAAGCTTATGCCGAACTCAAATC
>JBGTLS010000004.1:0-5174 GCA_041744015.1 Cryomorpha sp.
TCATCTGAAGAACAAACACCGCAAAATTCTCGAGCAGTACGACTTCGAATACGACATCACTGAAAAGGAAAAAGCCTGGTACGAAGGGGTGGAAAAAATCAAGTCTCTGAATGTGATTGACTCCGAACACTACCTCAACAAGGAACTCAGAAAAGGTCATCGAATCCTTGCCGAGGGCGCTCAGGGTAGCTTGCTCGATATCGATTTTGGCAGTTATCCTTTTGTGACCTCATCTAACACCATTGCCGCCGGTGCATGCACGGGTCTAGGTATCGCGCCCAACCGAATTGGCGAGGTGATCGGAATTTTCAAGGCTTATTGCACCCGTGTAGGAAGCGGTCCCTTCCCCACCGAACTCGAGAATGAAGTTGGAGAACGCCTGCGCAAGGAAGGAGCTGAATTTGGCGCGACCACTGGTCGACCACGTCGTTGTGGCTGGCTCGATCTTCCGGCGTTGAAGTACGCCATTATGATCAATGGAGTCACCCAGTTGAATATGACAAAGGCTGATGTACTTTCTGTATTTGACACAATCGAAATTTGCACGCACTATCAACTCGATGGCAAAACCATTGACTATTTGCCATATGATGATCACTTGAAGGACATCAGGCCGGTGTACAAATCCATGAAAGGCTGGAAAACTGATCTTACTGGTTTATACAGTGAGAATGATTTCCCTGCAGAACTCTCCGCTTATATTTCATATTTGGAAGAGGAACTCGAAACTCCGATCACGATTGTTTCCGTAGGTCCGGACCGAAAACAGACTATTTTGCGCAGCGAAGTGGTGGCCTGATTTGGGGCATCACTTTTGCTTACCCCTGCAAAATCAAATCCTGCAATGCGGCTTAAACTGATTCCATTTCTTGTCCTGATTTTCACGTCGGTTGCGGACGTTTACTCTCAGGACAAAAATGTGATCGAACTGCTCGGGGCCAAATCGCTTCAATTTGACAAAAAGATGGGCATCGATGCCCAACGATTAATTGGAGATGTGCGGTTTCGCCACAAGGGCGCATTGATGTATTGCGACAGCGCCTACTTATACAATGCCACCAACAGCCTCGATGCCTTTGGCAATGTGCGCGTGATACAAGGCGATACCCTTGAGTTGCTCAGTGATAAGTTGTTTTACAACGGAAACACTCAAATGGTAAAGGTGCGCAACAATGTGCTTCTCAACGACAAGGAAATGACACTCGCCACCAACACCCTGGATTTTAATAGAAAAACCGGGGTGGCAGTGTTTTATGATGAGGGCCTGATAACCTCAAAAGTCAATGAAAACAGACTGATCAGTTGCGAAGGCATCTATAATTCGAATACTGAGTTTTTCTTTTTTCGGGAAGATGTGGAACTTACCAATCCGAAATACGTCGTTGAAACAGATACCCTTGATTACGATAACCTGAATGAAATAGCTTATTTCCAGGGTCCAACCTTTATCTATTCGGATGAAAATACCATCTACTGCGAAAATGGGTGGTATGACACCAAAAATGACATTTCTCAATTTAATGAAAATGCCTATCTCGATAATGGGCAACAGGTGCTTCGCGGTGATAGCCTTTGGTATTCTCGAACTGAGGGATTGGGTCGGGCTTACGAAAACGTATCTGTAACCGATACTACCGAGCGATACATCATCCGGGGGGAGTTCGGAAGTTATTTCGAGAAAACGGAAAAAAGTCTGGTCACTGGTATGGCTGAGTTTATTCAGTACGATGATCGGGACTCGCTCTTTTTGCATGGCGATACTTTACTTGCCGTAAATGACACCGCCACCGGAAACAAAATTTACGCCTATCCCAATGTGCGTTTTTACCGGACAGATATGCAGGGTGTGGCAGATTCTCTTGTCTATGTACGTGCGGATAGCCTCATTCATATGTTTCACAATCCCATTCTCTGGTCTGATGCCTTGCAAATCACCGGAGATACCATACAGTTGAAAACTTCAGAAACAGGTATCGAAAGACTCTATGTATTTGATCACGCTTTCATGGCCGACCGCGTGTACGACGATGACAGCACAAAATTCAATCAGATTAAAGGCAAAAAGCTGACGGGATATTTCCATAATAACGAGCTTAACAAGGTCTTTATCAATGGAAATGGGCAGTCACTCTATTATGCAATGGAAGAAGCGAAAGTGGAAGTGCCCGATACAACGCGATCAAAAGGAAAGGGAAAAAATTCGATGAGCGATCTGGACAGCCTGTCATTATCGAATGATACGTTATCAGCTGATTCAGTTCAAAATAAGATCACTATTACCGAACAGAAAATTATCGGTGTCAACAAAGCCATTTGCAGCAACATTGCCATCTATCTGGAAAATCGAAAAGTGCAACGCATCCGGTTTCTGGTCAAACCCGATGGGGCGTTTATTCCCTTGTTCAAGTTTTCGGAAGAAGATGCCTTTTTCGATGGATTTTACTGGCATGCAGAAAGAAGACCTAAGGACAGATACGATATTTTTCGGGTAGACGAGCCTGTGGTTTTGCTTCAGTAAGGCGTACCTTCGGTCCGGGCTGTTTTCAAAGCTTTGGCATACCAGAGCAATTCATCTGAAAGCTTTTTAAATCGTTTCTCCAATTTGGGGTCGTCCCACTTCCCGTTTTCATCAAATGTTTTGCGGATATTAGACACAGGAACGATTGCGGATGGGGTGACCATACCGAGTTCGCCCAACACAATACGCGCGTGTACAGATGCCCGAACGCCACCGAATCCACCTGCGGAGTAGGAAACAATTCCCGCTGGCTTGAAATAAAATTCCGTTTGAAAATGGTCCAGCATATTTTTCAATCCCGGTGGTAAACCGTGGTTGTATTCGCCTGTCACCAATACATATCCGTCGGCCGAAGAAAACAATTCGTGCAGTTCCTGTAGTTTTTCAGGTGGTTTGTCCTCCTTGTATTCCTTGTACATCTTGTTCAGAATGGGCAGGTCATAGGCTTTGGCGTCGGCCAAAACCGGATTGCATACCGATTTCAATTGATCAACCACGAAATTCGCGACATGTATTCCGCGTCTTTTATCGCGATATGATCCGTAGAGTACTGCTATTTTTAGTTTAGAATTTGTCATAAGAAAATACTTCTACCATCACCCAGGTTCCGGTTTCGTTCAAATTTAAGATCCTGCAAAAGCGAGGATTTGATATAAAGCGATAAATTGTAACTCTTCATAAATCCGAAAGGAACATATCGCATATTGAGTTCCCAACAATTCAAATCGACGCTAATCACCAACGTTGTGGTGGATATTTCTTTGTTCACAAAGTCATATCCTGTATTGAAATTGACACGAATTCGTCCAAAAAATTCAATATTCCCATTCATCATAAGAGACTGAATGATGGCTATTGAATCTACAATACCAAAACGCTCATCGAGCATGATTGTTTCCCGGCTCCTCCGTATATCCACCGTATAGCCGAAATTGAGGGACCAAGGCACCGAAAAATCGCTGAAAAAAGGTTTTTTTACGCTGAGATCAGGTTTGATTTCAGCCATTTCTCCTTCTTCGGGAATCATTCCCTGATCTGTGGTGGTTGTCGAAACACCTTTTTGACCTTTAAACATACTACTTCCCAATCCCGCTGCATTCAGAGCAATATTTCCATTTTCGAAAGAAGCCAGTTTTCCATTGCGATCAAAATTATATACATCTACCAGCACTGGCCTGTCCTGGCCTTCTCTTGCTTCATATGCATAGGGTTCAAAAGCTGCCCGAAAGTTGATGTTGGCGTATTTTGTCACTTTCGTTCGACCACTCATGGTGAAATTCGAAAACCTCAAAGAGTCAGCCGCTAAGTTATAACTCCCATTCATCTGAATATTTTCAATCAGGGGTACTTTTACAAATTTGTTTGCCGTATCGCGTTTGCTTCTGATTTTCGCTTCGAGGTTGTTGATGAGCGAAAAATTGATGGCCCCGGACCTTCCCGAAGGTGGGCCGCCAAACATGGTGTTCTCATAGGGTGAGTAACTTCCTAAATTTCCTTCAGGTCCAAAAAACCCATAGACATTTCGATCAAAATTGGGGCGGTACGAGTAACCAACTGTGGGAGTCATCGTGTGTCGGATGGCCTGAAGTTTCTTTCCCCGAAAGGAAAACATACCGTATACTTTGGTGGTGACATTGGTGGAAAAGTTCCAGTCCCCGTTTCGATCAAAGCCCTGAATGGTATCTCTCACGTAGCCCTGAAGATCCTCGTCAAAAGTGCGACCGAAAGTTTCAAAATGCCATCTCTCGGAATAATTGAAAGCCGGATTGATACTGAAAGCCTTCACCTTTAAGGATGTTGATGCACTGGCTGAGTGACGGAATCCGTTCTGAATCTGGTTGCGCAGCGAGTCGAGATTGTCCATTCTCAATTGACTTTCAGTGGCCCGAAGGGTATTCCGAAAATTTCCGGAATATTGCACACCGATTTTTTCATAAAAAGCCTGTTTTGGATTGTCATTGAAAAGTCCGTCGAGCGGAAAAGTACGCGCGCGATTTACGGCCAATTCGGGAAGTGTAAAATTGTAATTCTGGGTTTGGGAGTTTTGGTCGTGGCCCGCATTCAAAGCGAGCGTCCACGGAGAATCGTAAAAGGATTTCTGATAGCGAATGTTTGATCTGAAGGTGTTTGTGAGAAAGTCATTCTGAGAAGAATTCAGGTTGTTTCGAAAATTCGAAGAACTACCCGCATTGATATCGGCAGAAAAATTAGAATTCGGCCGGGCTTTCATATCCTGACGGTGGGTCCAGGTTATGAAAAAGTTTCGGGCTTCTTCGAAGTTTTGCAACTCCGGATCACCAATTTTGACCGCGTTATACTGCAAATTCAGGTTGCCGTCGTACTTGTACTTGCGCGTGTACCGCGACATGTTTTGCAAGCCCCAGCTTCCCCGACTGTAGATGCTCCCCAGAATTTTGGTGTCGGCATGATCGCCCAGAGGCATATAAAATCCCCCATCGTTCAGGAAATATCCCTGTCGCTGTCCATTTCCATAACTTGGTATGACGATACCCGCCTGCCTTTTATCGGCATTGGGAAAAAATCCGAAGGGAAAAACAAGCGGAGTTGGGACACCGTAAAATGCCAAATAACCCGGTCCTGAAACGATTTTGTCATCCTTAATCACTTTCAGTTTGCCTATTTTAAAGCGGGTTTT
>JBGTLS010000005.1:0-5380 GCA_041744015.1 Cryomorpha sp.
AAAAAATTAAATTCAAAATCCCAAATGAAATCAGAAAACACTTTCATCATACATCCTGAAACCATCGAGCAGGAAAATGCTTTGAAAGCATTTATAAAAGCGCTGAAAATGAAGTTTGAGATTGCCCGTGAAAAACCTTACGATCCGGATTTTGTGGCAAAAATCAATGAAAGCCGACAGCAGGTTAAAGAAGGGAAAACAACAAGGGTAAAAAAAGAAGACCTGAAAGCGTTTTTGGGCTTGTAATATGGGCTACAATCTCGATTTTACTGACAAAGCCAAAGAAGATATTAATGCGCACAGAAAGGCAGGTAATAAAGCAGTTCTCAACAAACTTCTAAAACTTCTGGATGAACTTGCCGAGCATCCTTTTACCGGAACGGGAAAGCCCGAAGCTTTAAAACATGAGTTTTCGGGCTATTGGTCGCGCCGCATCAACAAGGAGCATCGTCTGCTCTACGAAGTTTCAGACGACAATGTATATATCCTTTCTGCCAAAGGGCATTATTGAAAATCAAGTCATTTATAAGTATACCTGCCCTCTTGAGGCGAGGGCGAGCAATACTTCATTCAAGGGAATACAAAGAAATGTATCAACTCCTACTCAACAACTGGGAAAAATATAAACCGGTTAAGGAAACTTAGGGGATGGGTTGGTAGAACGGATACAATCGAAACTTTAAGCGGTTATGGGAAGTGTAGTTGGTCGGGTGGATACGACTTAAGGATGCATTCCGTGCAATCAACGCGGCTATAAAACTTGAACTTTTTCAACTTTTCTTCGGAAATCTAAAAATTAAAGATTTAAAACATTCTTTTTTCAATCCACTTCAATTTTTCCTTCACTCCTTCATTAATAAATTAGACAAATTAAACATAACCCAAAAGAGCACAAAATAAAATACCATCAGAAAATCGTGAAAAATAATTTTGCCTTTCCGTTTTTGGCTGTGTTCTTTTAGTAAATATTCTAATGTTATATTTCTGCTTATAAGATAATTCATTGTCACTAAAATTGCTACTATCAATAGAGTAAAAGGTATACCATTAAATGGTATAGGTTTATGCAATTTTTCCCATATCGAGATGAGAGACAGAACATAACATTGCTGAATGAATGTATGCTGAACAGCTAAGACATAGGCGTCAAACTTGTATCGTCCAATTTTGGAGGATAGCTGAAATAACCGTAGTGAAAGATGCTTATAAAAGTTCAAGCTCATCAAGGTTTATGTAGCCGATTTTTGAATCTCCCATATGAAGAAGTTGGGCCAAAGATATCCCATCCCCAAGTACTTGGTCCATAATATTGACCAGCAACACCAGACCAATAAATGCTTTGAGCATATATATGTGGGTTTGTCCCAATGGAACCCCAGATGGCGGAAAAATTTCCTTGTGCTTTAGAAATTTGACCATTATCCATTTGATATTGATTGATTGCCGCATTTGCTATTGCCCCTGATACTCCAATACTTAATCCCAATTTAGAATACCAAGCTGGCAAAGAAGAACTTGCACCGGTTAATCGTATCAATTGAGTTTTAGCTGTCTGACTTGCTTTAAACGCAGTCAAACCAGTTTTAAGATTACCTACACTATTCGCTGTTTCAATAGCGCCAGCAGGAATTCCGGGAAGTTTTTGTGCGAGATATCCATACTGTTGAGTTGTAGAATAATTAAATGCGTGCTTAAGAGAGCCTTCTATCGGTTTCATAATGACGCTTTCGCCCATAGGCTGGGTTAAAAACCGTCCAGTTGTGGAATAAGTTCCGTCCATATAAACTTGGCCTTCGTAGAAATAATCTAAACCTTCGGAAGCGCCATCATCATTTATCCTAATCAGGCGTTTTCCATTGTGTATGTATCCATCAGGAGGTACCATTGAATTTGTTAACAAAGGGGCAAATACCTGTGATGCTATATATGCAGAAGCTGTGACCGCAATTGCGGTAGACGCCGCAATTATAATTGTTGGCAACGCAGCTTTTATTACAACTGTCCCAAGAAATACAGTGAAAATTTCTCGTCCATCCGGATCGATATACATCACCGGGTTATTCCCCATCGCCAAATAAGGATTCGAGAATTGCTCCGCAGGATCAGGCGCAAACCATCTTCCCAGCTGTGGATCATAGAGTCGCGCATGAAAATCATACATCTCAAGACCAGATGAAGTCAAACTGACAAAATCATCTGTCATCAATTGTTTGCTTTGATACCCGTGGAGATAATCGTCTGCCTGTTGGTTGAGCCCGGCAATTGAGAGGCCGTAGGGGTAATAGTGATTTATTTGTCGCACATTACCCCGGATGCTTTGAACCAGGAAATTGTCAAAAGAAACTGCCGCCTGCGAACCATTACTCACGTATACATGAAGATACCCATCTTTTTGAATGGTAATGGACTCGGTTAAGATTCTTTCCAATGAGTTAGGATCCAACACACGGATAGCTCCGGAATTATTAAGGTTGACTTTAAACTGACTATCATATGCCGTCCAAACCAGATAAGCATGTGGGGTGGTGGTGCTCGCCGTGTCAAAACTGGTGCCCAGCAACTGTGCGAGTGAATTGTTTAACTGGGAATTTCCACCCGCAGCGATGTTCAGAAGTTGATCGGGTTGGATGGGCAATACGCCTACCCCACTGGCCGCAATGGCTATCAGCATCTCTTCTACAAACATTCCAAGATTTTGATAGGTGGCACCTGGCGCATTTTCAGAATAAAAATACGAAACCCCACCACTGATTCTATCCACATCTCGTACTTTCAAAAATTTGGCTGGACCAATCGTAGTGCCATTTTCGGCAGAAAGGCGGGCTATGCGCTCGTTGAATTCTACAGAAGCATCGATGGGATACCCCGTAGGCAAATCATCCCGGAATTCGGGAAGGTTATCAAAGTCGTTTTCTTCAATGTGGGCATGTACCTCCTCCATAGTCGCGAGCCATTTATCCGTGAGGGTCGCATCTTCTTCGGTTATTACCACGCGTACATTTCCAAGGTAATCTTTGATGAAATAATCAAAAACCATTTCGGGCATATTTGAAGTGCTGCTTAACACATCCAGCGATTGTTTATATCTGTTTGGAGTCGTTCTCATCCGGAACTCCGAAAATAAGAAATTCCTGTTGGAGCGCTGTCAAAAAAAAACATTGACAGCATATTCCATCAATGGCTACGTGTAAGAAAAATGGCGTCAATGAATCGCTGTGGCTCACAGATGTACCGCGCCGAACCCCAAACCATCGATCACAAAGATCTGTATCAACTCCTAACCAATAACCGGGAAGAATATAAATTGGCTGAGAAAACTTAGGGGATGGATTGGTCGGACGAATACGATTGGTGAGGGTAAAAAGGTTCATTATGGCGATTGGTCGTCTCACGGAGGGGCTTCGTAATCAAACATAGCATCGTGTTCTAGAAAACAATAACATTTCTAATAAATGTCTAAAATTTAACATTCATCGTCAAAAAGCACCTCTTATACCCCTCAAGAATCCCTCTTCTTCAAAAACAAAAAGATCGCCGAGGTGAATACCACGCCCCAACCTGCCGCGATGGCGAGCTCCGGCATGGCAAGGTAATTCTGCACGGGTACCTGTATTCGGGAATAGCGGCTGCAATAGGCTCGGGTATGACGGTGTTTTCAAGCACCCGGCCGCACGCGATTCGATTTTAATCGTTGCTCTTTGAAATAGGCAATGAGTTCTTCCTTGGACATTTTCGAAAATTTCTCATCCAATTTAACCTTGATATCCCGGGCCATTTTTACGGCATCAAATTTCTTTTCAGTTTTCGTCCCCATAATTGATTAATTCTCTGGGAGAACGTATCTCCAATTGTTTATATCCGTTTTTAATATTGATAGAATTGTAACCTCTTATTCGCTGAATATTTACAATATGTTTAAAATTCCAGCTTACGAGCAAATCTGCCTGATTGATGGTGGCAAGTGCAATATGAAGACAATCGGAATAACTCGTTTGACCAATTACCTTTTCAGAAATATATTCAATCGCCAATTCAACTGCACTATCCGTTTCTATTACGTATTCTGTATTGATCTCATCTATTTGCCTAACGAGTTCGCGAACTTCTTCCGGAGCCATTTCCAATTCCGTCTCAAGTAACGTCGAAAATATCACCCTAAATTCTCCACTTTTTATTCGGTCAAAAAGAGGTTTGGTAAATTCCTGAAACTCGTCGTCGAAAAAACCACCGTACACCGAAGTGTCCAAATAGATGCGTTGTTTGTTCATTCATTAAATCTACAAAATTTAAGTGCACGAAATCTGGAGATTCGCCAACCAGGCTGTCATTTATTGGAATCAAGCTGTTCGACTCATGTTCAATACCCACATCAACAAAACATTGTTAAATTTCATGGATGGCTTTCGAGGAACTTATTGCCCTAACATTCACGCTCCATTCAGATATCCCGGCTATTGGTGGAATTTTCACTTTACGCGCGCTGGACATGTAGATGTCATTTCAGGAAAACAGCTACAACTTCAATATCCCCCTCAAAAATCCCTCTTTTTCAAAAACAAAAAGATCGCCCAGGTGAAAACCACACCCCAACCCGCAGCAATAGCGAGATCCTTCATTCCCAAAAAGTCCTGCACATACATCAGCAGGTATTTTGAAAACGGAAAATGAACGAGATTTGAAATCGCGTGAAGTGGTAAAAAATCTTCAGAACCCGGATACCAGTATCCCAGCGCAGCGGTGAGAATGGGCTCCAGAATGACTGTATACATGAGGAGCAATACGATGGTGATTCCCGATTTTCGGATCATCAGCGCCAGCAACATGGCAAACAAGAAATAAAGGAATAACTGCAGGGAATGAACCGGCACGAATGCCAGATTGGAAAGGATGGTGTCAGCACCCTGTACATCGCTGTGGATGAAGCCAAGCATCAACCCAATTACCAATAAAAACAAACCGGAGAGCAGGGAAAGAAAAGCGGCAAAGGAGAGTTTAGAGAGAAAAAACTCCGTGCGGGAAAGTCCATCGATGATGTTTTGCCGGTGGGTTTTATTGGAAAATTCATTGGTGATGGAAATAATGATCAAAAACGCCGGAAATACATTGAAAAAATAACCGAGGTAGGCCAGGTTTTGCCAGATATCATCAAAATCGTAAATGGGGAAAACAGTAGGATCAATTCCGCGGTATTCCACGCCTTTGTCCGCTAAAACCTGCAGGATGTAACCCGCCCCGAAAGAAATGCCGACAATGGCCACGAGATAAAGTCCCAATAAAACCCACATGGCTTTGTTGTGCCGGAGTTTTAAAAATTCCAGCCGGATGAGTCTAACCATTGTTTTCGGACTTGAGGATTTCGAGAAATTTTTGTTCCAGGGTG
>JBGTLS010000006.1:0-4992 GCA_041744015.1 Cryomorpha sp.
GGTGAGCGGCCCGCATATAGTGAAGTACAATAATAGAATTCTTCATCCGTATCAATGCTAACCTGTAAAGGTTTTGTTGCCAGGAGCTTTTCACACGGCTCCATATAAAAGTGGTAACAAGCGAAAATATGTATGTAAAAAAGCGGCTGTCCTACATGGGACAGCCGCTTCAATTGCTATAATTTTCCGTAAGGCTAAGTTTATCGCGCTATAATAAATTTAGACATGATCACTTCCTTATCAGAAGTCATGCGATAAACATAAACTCCATTTGGCAGTGAAGTGCCATTAAACTGAAGTCTGTACATCTGACCAGCATTGACAACTTCATTCAACAAACTCGCCACTTGTCGGCCATTCATATCAAATACTTCCAATGTGGTGTATTCGGAATGCGCTGGCACCAATTCCACAAAAGACAATCCGGTAGAAGGATTTGGCATTGTGTGAAGAAGTGATGCGCTCTCCATTGGCACATTCATAAGCCGGGATTGCAAATCGTCATCGTCACAATTATGAATCGCAACCACACCATCCACATCAAAACCATCCGGCGTATTGCTCAGTAGATTGTTGTTTACAATCTTCACGTAATATATATTTGGAAAATCTCCCGCATCGCTGATATCAACAAAATTATCTGCGCGACAGATGGTTTTCGCGAAATGAAACATCTCTCCATCAACAGAAACATATACATTTGCCCATTCCTGATAGGTTGCGCAGCTGTTGTTGTTATAGGTTGTCTCAACGATTTCCAAATCAGGACCATCAAGATTTGGTACTGCACCATCAAAACCGAGAGTCAGCGAACCTCCATATCCCAAACTTACAAAAACGAGTTGGTCAACTCTTTCCGGTTCGCCCAATGCTTCCTCAGGATTTGCTCTGTTGTCGGCAATGGCTCCACCGTTGAAGCTGGTTCCGCGCACATATTCCACCACTTCTGTGGCATAACAGTTTCCTGGAATGATCTCCTGATCTGATGGGGTACATCCCGAAGCAAGGTCACCATTGCCTGCTGTAAATAGGGCATTGTTGAATACCAATCTGTAAAATGAATTGGTTCCAACGGGATACCTTACGAGCAAACGGCTTCTGTCACGTACTTTGATGATTCCATTGCCATTTTCCAGAAATGCTGCCCCAGTTACCAAATTTGGTATGCTTCCCAACAATTCATTTGGCCCGCCTGGGTTGATAATTAAGGCCTGACCATTGTTTGCGCGTGTAACGAGAAACAGGTCATTGTTTTCATCAAAAGCGAGATCGCCACCATTTACTGGCGCATTTTTCACGAAAGCTACATCTCCGTTGGATTTATCAATCATATAGATCGCCTGATCGTCTTCGCTGCCTATGAAGAGGTCGCCATTGGCATCAATTCCCACAGCCACAGCACCGCCCAAAGATTGGCTCAGTGAAGTTTCGGGTGAGAGCGCTCCGCCAGGTGCACTTACATCCAGGGTTCGGAAAGATCCATTGGAACTTCGCACGATGTAGAGCAGTTGATCCGATCCGTCATAACCAATGTGCAATCCGTATTCTAAACTGATTAATTCTTCCAGATACGCCCTTTGCAGCACATCATCGAAAGTAATTTCATAGATGGTTGAAGTGGTCGAATTTACGGGAGTATTGGAAAGAAAGTATTTCCAATTTAAGCAGGCTCCGGGTTCACCAATTTCGCACACACAGTTTTCAGAAAGAATTCCGGATTGGCCGGTTGAAGTCTGACATGCAGATCCGGGAATAGCTGAACCGTTCGGCTCTCCGTTGCAGTCGAGACAGGTTGAATTAAAATCCGGATCATCAGGCAGGCGGCATACCCCACACTCATCCAATATTGAACTTCCTCCTTCCACTCCAGCGCAATCGGCTTCGCAAGGTTCCAAACCGGTATTTCCACCTACACATATGTCACAATTGTCCAGGAATGCAGTACCATTGGGTTCGCCATTACAATCCAAAATTGCAGGAGTCCATGTGATGGTCGAAGTGGCTGTTAGTTCTCCCTGAAGTGCGGTCACTTCGTCGATTCCTTCCACTTCACTGGTATAGCAAAAAGTCGCAACCCCCTGGGCATTGGTGAAAGCAAATCCCGAAAGATTGTTTACTCCTGAAACTTCAAAGTCAATTCGGACCCCACTCACGGGTTCTCCACCCTGATCTGTTAAGGTCGCTTCGACACATTGCTCGAGAAAGGCGGATTGGGAAGCATTTTCCGGAGAAATTTCCAGCGTACTTACATTGGCCACCAGGGAAAAAAGCTGACCTCCGGGATAACCATATGAATCATCTGTATTTACACCGTATACAAAAACACCAAAAGGTGTTGGGCTATTCAGATTGTGTGATCCCAAATCAATTTCTATCTGTGCGCCGGAAAACCCACTGGTACCAATGGGAGTAAATTCCGATGCGGGTATATTGGCACCATCCAGTATTACTGAACCAGCCGCACCGGTTGCAATAACAATATTTATGTAGTTGTCAACAAAACCCGTGGCCGGAGTAGAGACTGTATAGTTCGCAAGGAATTGTTCAAAAGGGGCTACAAGCATCATAAACGGATCGCCAGGGAAACCAGTTCCATCGATTGTGTTGCCCTGCATATATTGGGCAACGAGAGTAGGTTTGCTGGATGTGATTTGCGACGCGGAGGTAAGTACTACCTGTAAGAATGCACCACTATTAATTGTCCCAACAAATGCGCCGTTGATTGTAACATCAGTATTATCCTGCGATGCCATTATTCTGAAAATGTCTCCGCCCAGTCGATTGGCAAATGGAACGGTAACAAAATTCTGTCCCCATGTATCGGTTGCTGGCAACATTTCAGTCAGGTGGTCACAAAAATTGAAGTTGAGCGGAACAGTGGCACAAACGTGGCTACCGAAGACCCCAATTGGCTTATTGGAAGTTATTTTGGATCCTGTCAAATCCTGGAACGGACCAGTTGTCCGACCCTGATAAGTTTGACCGGCATTCAGCACAACATTATAGGGAACATTGGCTGGCCGGACGCCTATTGGACCTTTGGGTATGATTGTTACAACCGTATTGTCTTCAGTAGCAACCACGCCAAATTGAGACCTGCTCAATCCACTGCTGTTCTGATTTTCATAGGTCATAATGAAATAGTCCGAACCAATGGCATCTGTAGGCAAACCCATAAAGGCATCTGACGAAAATGGCCTTTGATTGAGCCCGTACACTGTTACTTCTTCGAGTGCGGTGACATGGATCCCAAGGTCTTGTATGACGTCTATACCTACGGGCATAGCCGCCAGGGGTATCGATACTGTGGTTACAACGTTGGCTGTTACATTAAAATCTTCAGAAAATGAAATTCCGGGTATTTCAACAGTTCCGGAAGTATTTGTGGCACCTGTAATAAACAGTTGAAGGTTTACACCGACCTCATCAAAGTTTTCATTGAACATGAGCCAGAATTCGGTGCCCTGACTATCAATGTTTTGCGCTGAAGCCCGATTACCGAAAAAGGCACCGCCAATGAGTAGAATAACAAGTAAAATGCCCGGAAAGATTCCTGGGCCAGGTTTTTTAAAATTTTTCATGGTTGTTTTAATTGATTTTGATTGTAGCGCAATGATTTGCGCTAATGATTAATTTAAGTTCGGACACGAATATTCATGACCAATTAATTTTAAATGAAGTTCATCTTCATTATCCCGCACGTTCAGTATGATGTTTCATTAAAGCCATACTTATTTAATAAATCAGATTTGATTATTAAATTTCGCAAGCACACTATCAATACTTCCTGAAAAAATTATCAGGATGGATAGAAAAAAAATAAACAGAAAATGCCCGAAACAGGCGCTAGAAAAATGTTGTTTTCATCTTGGTCGTTTTTTGTTTGGTTAGCAAATACAATCATGCTGAATGATTGAAGGGTAAATATATAGACCTTTATTGATAATAGCAATAAATTGTCATAATGATATAATTTTGAGATAATAAATAGGGAGAAATACCTATCAGAATCTGTGGCTACTCTGATTTCTTGACGATGGCCAAATGCAGAAGCGCATCTCCCTGATTGACAATTGGCATATTGTTGTGGCCAATGATGAAAGCCTTTTCTTTTGATTTTACTTTCAGGCTGAATTCACCAAATGGATCTGTAATATGCCCCATCAGGTCATTGGGGTTCACAAAGGTCCCGGATTTTTGAACGCCACGAAACAAGCCAGACCGTTTTGCCCGCAGCCATGACGACGTCTCGCAAAAAATTGGTTGGACTGTGATTAGGGGAGCCTCCGCAACCATTCCCAGGCTTTTGAGAAGTCGCATGGCGCCCGCGGTTCCTTCCAAAACTACTTCCTCATCCAATCTCAAACTCTCCCCGCCTTCGTAAACCAAAATCGTTTTCCCCATCCGAAAAGCTTGCTGCCTTAGACTTTTAGCGATAAGCCCACTCTGCAGTATCACAGGCGCTGCAAAAGCTCTGGCCATAGCTTCCGCCTGCGGATCTGCGGCTGCAAACCGTACCTGAGGAAAATTGTACCGTGACGCACCCCCCGTGTGAAAATCAATTCCAAGATCAATTTTGTCAAGAATGTTGTGCGTCAGAAAATGAGCCACCAATGCGGCAAGTGAGCCCGTGGTACTTCCGGGAAAACTTCTGTTGATATCCTTGCCATCAGGTACTTGCCTGCTAAAATTGAGAAATCCGTAAATGTTCATGACGGGTATAGCAATCACGGTACCTTTTAGCAAATCGTTGAAAACCACTCTTTCAACCATTCGTCTCACAATTTCAATTCCGTTGATTTCATCACCGTGTAGACCTCCGCTGAGCAAGACCACCGGTCCGGGTTCCGCACTGCGGTATACATAGATGGGTAGATCGATAATGGTACCGGATGGCAACCTGGCGATGTTGGCTTTTACCCTGGTAAATGTTCCTGGTAGAAGCGTTTTACCATTTATAATGAGCTGATCTATGGGTGCTGTCATTTTGCG
>JBGTLS010000007.1:0-3523 GCA_041744015.1 Cryomorpha sp.
CGCCGAAGGCCACGAAATATATGTGTTGCGGCCCAGTTACTGCCACGATGCCACGAGTTTTACCATCAGCAGCGCGCGGGGAGAGGTGCTGGAATTGCGCGATACCGCCCTTCCGGGAAATTATTACATCATTTACGACGACATGTACGATCCGGGCATTTACGAGTCTTACATCGCATTTGGAACGCGGGGCACAGGCCACAAACTCCATCTCGTGCGGTTGTGGGAGTGATTTCATTTTCATGAAAAATAGGTGCTGCGTGCTACTCAATTCGTACTTTGGCGCAAGTTGATCTCACATTGGAAAAGAAACCCAACAAATTAAAGTCATTCGTCAAGCTGTCGCTGAAAATCGGTCTTTCAGCCCTGGCCATGTACCTCGTTTTTACCAAAATCGAGCTGGCCACTGTCTGGAATTTGATCAGGCAATCGAATGTGCTCTGGTTGTTGGCGGCTTTTGTGCTCTTCAATATTTCCAAGGTGTTGAGCGCCTTTCGGCTAAAATCCCTGCTGGACGCCATGGAGGTGCGCATCGACTATGTGTACCATTTGAAACTCTGTTACGTGGGCATGTTTTACAACCTCTTCCTGCCCGGGAGCGTGGGTGGCGACGGGTATAAGGTGATCCATTTAAAGCGCCGGTTTCCTGTGAAAACAAAACACCTCGTGGCTTCAGTACTGATCGACCGGATCAGCGGGGCGGCCATTTTGCTTTTTCTGGCCCTGGCCTTTGCCCTTCCCGTTCCGGCTTTTTTTACAGAATTTCCCGAATGGGTCTATCCTTTGAGCATCGCAGCTTTGGTGGTTTGTATACCCGCGCTTATGCTGGTCATTTATTTGTTGTTTCGAACTTTCTGGGCGGCGCTGTATCCTGTTATCGGGTGGTCGTTTGGTGTGCAGCTGGTGCAGGTGCTTTGCGCGTACACCATCTTGCTGGCATTCGGGGTCGACAGCCACTTCGTGATTTATTTTGTACTGTTTCTGCTCTCCTCGCTGGCCTCGATGCTTCCCATTTCCTTTGGCGGGGTCGGCTTGCGCGAACTCGTTTTTCTCTATGCCTCGCAGTATTTTGCCATTGACGAAACGGCGGCCATCGCATTGGGACTGATGTACTTCTTGGTCATCGCAGCATCGTCTTTCATCGGGATTTTTGTGAAATTGCCGGGAGTGGGGGATGAGGAGCGGGGGGAGGTTTGATTTTTACTATTTTAGTCAAACCTTATCCGGATGATACACCATACAACGAATATTAGCTATCACTATGCTTTCGACCTCACCCGTGACGACCTCCTCACGGGCTACCCCATCGACGCCTCTGTAGAATTTAACGAATATATAGCACTCCTGGCTGCGGAGAATGGAACCGTGATCGGACCATCCAAATTTTTAAAAGTAAAGACCGGAGACAGAGTTAGTGGAGGGGTATCATACTTTTATACGGAGAACGCTCCCGGAACAACGTATGATAACCTGGGTGCGTTTGTTGAAGAAATGCTCATTGCCATTGCCGCAAGTGGCGCAGGTGTACTACCGTTATCAGAAACCCAACTTTTGAACGTTGGCGCAGGAGGAAACTCCCAATTAAACAATGCATTGGCCCAATTACTTGGGACTAGTTTTGATACAGTAAGCACTACAAGCCCTCATGCCTACCTGGTTTGGACAGCATATGATAATCAGTTTAATCTAATACCGAACAACTCTGGAGCCATCCGGGTTGCTGATCCCAATTCCCTTGAGCGAATTCTCACGAATTCTATCACTATACAGAAAGACGGATTTCTCCATGTATATGTGAGTAATGGTTCCCAAGCGGCAGTATCTTTTGATAATTTTCTGGTTCAAAGTATACGAGGCAACGTCAGACAAATGAATCATTACTATCCTTATGGTTTGTCTATCGCAGGTCTGAATCAATTACCAGATGAGTATTATCACGGTTATCAGGGGAAAGAGCTTATGAGTGGTGATTTCGTAACATCCAATTCTTCCGGACTTGAGATGTATGATTTCCACGCGAGACTGTACGATCCTCAATTGGGGAGATGGTTTGCGCCTGACCCGGCCGAGCAGTTTTCAAATCCTTACCTGTCGATGGGGAACAACCCGGTGATGTATGTGGATCCGGATGGGAAGTTTATTGGAACAGCTCTAAATGTGGTATTTGGTATGTTTGATATGGCTTATAATGTTGCTTTTAATTTGGATGATCCTCAAAAAATTGTTGATACCTGGAAAGAATGGTCACCACAGATAAAAGGTTCGAAAATTGACAATGCCTGGAGAATAGATGCTGGTAGATTTAAATCTGATTCGGATAAAAAACCTATTGGGAGAGCCTGGCAAGTGATAAAAAGAAATACATGGCAATATCCCACTACGATGGCGGGCAACTTTCAATCTCATTGGAATAACCTTTCAGGTGAGATTGAAAGAGTAGATTATTTTCATGGTTCTACTGTCGTATATAAAGATGGTACAAGCAATGGCGCATCTTCTGTGGGAGGTTATATTACGATGGATGCCACTGCTCGTGACGGGACTTTACGGCAAACAGACTATGGAAACCACCTTTTATTACACGAATATGGTCACTACCTGCAAGAACAAACCTTTGGACCATTAACCATATTCTCTGGGTTAAACAGTGGTATGAGTGCAAAGGGCAATGACGGCATTTTTAGTGCCTTTGCATTTTATTATGGAAGGGATAATTTATTTAACACCTCTGGAGACCATGACCAGGCATGGTTTGAACAGGATGCCAATTCCAGAGCAAGGAATTATTTTCAGGGTAAGGAGGGGTTTAGAAATTTTCAATTATCACCGGGTGTGAGCGCAATAGACAATTTTAATAGGAATTTTCCTAACCAAAAGTTAATGACAAGTCGTTTCTTCTTTTATTTGTCACCGTTAACGCCTTTTCATATTATATATACGGCATTTTATCATACAGGACCTTAAAGTCGCCATCATGATTAAAAATACAACACGCTTTTTAGCTTCAGTTCTTTTCGTCCTGTTTTTGACAGGTTGTCCAGAAGAGCAGGGACAGGATTTGGATACACCGCTTAATATAAGAAATTCTACTAGCGACTCTGTAACTATAAGGCCATATTTAAATTACAATGTGGACATTTCGGATACAGTATTTTCAATGGAACAAAAAGAATTCATTTATTTGTTTGTAGAGGATCCAACAGGAAGTCTCTTCCTATTGGCGGGTAATGAAACAAAGAAATGGACTAATGTGAGTTATGAACGTATTTCTACAAATCCTGATGGAATGTATGTACACCTTGTGAATCCGGATACGCTATTGAATTATACCGCAGAGACCTGGGATGGAGTGACCGGGGTAAAACGCTATTTCTTTTACGATCTGGAGGATTATGAAGAAATCGACTTTACAATGGAGTATCCATAAGATGAAAGTTTTTATGCATTGTCAAGCCTGGATTAACAACTAAAACATTCGCTGTAAATGAGCTTAAGGATTGTTTGAATATCATCACACCTGACT
>JBGTLS010000008.1:0-6415 GCA_041744015.1 Cryomorpha sp.
AATATGGGGCTGGCCATGAATTCGCGTACAGGTGCGTGGGCATCCATTCCCGCGGCGACCACCTTTTCGCGGATGGTGATATCGGTCATGTAGCCGATGTAATTCTCCGCTCTCGTTTTTACGAAAATGCAACTCTGACGGGTTTTTGACATGAACTGCGCAGCTTCTACCACCGACTGGTCTTCGTAACAGGTAATGAGCGTGCGCGGCTGAATACTCGAAATGCTTTTCGTAAAAAAGTGATCGTAAACCGAAGCGTTTAGCGGTGCCTCTTCCCGGTTGAGCATTTTGCTGTAGCCGGGAATCTGCATTTTTGCGCCAAACTGCTGAATAAAAAATGCATTAAATTCCGGGCATTCATTGATGATTTCCAAAAATGTAATCCGTGGAACGCGAAAGAGTTTGGTGTCGGCTTTTATCAACACACTGCGTATGGAAGTACGGTTGTTGTAAAGCAAGGAAATTGGACCGTACACTTCGCCTGGCCCCATTTCTTCCACCATTTCCTTGTTGAGGTCGTCACCCACAAAATAGGTTTGATAACCACCCTCCAAAAGGATGTCGATCCAATTGAGTTTGGTGTAATTCTGATGGTAAATCAGACTTTCTTTTTTTGCGTGTTCCTGTTTGCCCGCGTCTATGATTTTTTCGATGGCGGGATCGGGCAGGATGTCGAAGGGGGGTATGGTTTTAATCAATGTGCGCACGTCCATGGCCTCAGCTTTTTGTAAGATTTTTCAATAGTTTTTGTAGTCGTTTTTTTGTTGATGGCTTTTTGTCTTCGACCAGGTCGGTGTCTTTTTTTTCGGAGCAGGTTTTCAGGTCGAAATACACGATCTGATTTTCTTTGAATTTATCTTTTTCAGTCATGGCGAGGAAACACTCGGCAGCGGCGCGGGCGTCGTAAAGTGCATTGTGTTCGTTGGCCAATGGTTTTTTAAAATAATGGCGGTAAAGCGTTCCGAGTGAGGGATATGTTTTTTCGGGGTTTCTGTTTTCGGCTGCTGAATTCAGCATGGTACAGAAGGTCGGTAAGTGATCCAGATCGGAAGGAATTTTTAGCCGGAGGTTTTCAACGGCGAGCATTTTCATGTCAAATTCGATGAAATGAGCCACCAACAGGGCGTTGAAGCGCTTGATGTCTTTGTAAAGCCGCTTGAGCATGCCTCTTTTCGACACCCCGTTTTTTTTCAGAACTTCAGTAGTAATGCCGTGCATGTGGAATGACCGCGGGTCAATGTGGATACCGCGGTTTTTCAGGTAATGATTTTCTTCTTTCACCAGGTTCCCGTCGAGATCTACCACGATCCAGGCCAACTGGAGAATAGCGGGCCATTGTTTTGTTTCAGTCACCGGAATATCTAGCCTTTCGGGAATCCCTGAGGTTTCGGTATCGATGAATATGTAGTGGGAATATGGCACCGGTGAATTTAGGAATTGCCGTGAATGGTGGCAAGTATTTGTTTAAGCTCAAAAGTAAGTCACGATAAAAAAATATAACCATATGAGAATACCATTTTGGGAACTTTATGAATATCTTTGAAAGAAATCTGTTTTTTGAGAATAGTTGCTAAACGAACTTTGCGTGATTTTTGGGTAAATCACAGTGATTGCGAAGAGCAGTTAAAATCCTGGTACAGGGAGACAGAAAAATCGCAATGGAATAGTTTAAATGAATTGAAAAGCGAATATCCCAGTGCGCGTATCTTGAAAGATAACAGAGTCATTTATAACATTAAAGGCAATCGATACAGACTGATTGTTAAATTCAATTTCGGGTATCAAATCTGTTGGATCAGATTCATTGGAACACATGCTGAGTATGATAAAATTGACGCAAATAAAATTTGAATATGAATATTAAGCCCATCAGAAGTGAAGAAGATTATCAACTGGCCATGCAGCGTCTGGAAGAAATATTTGATTCTAAGAAAGGGACTGAAGAAGGCGATGAACTGGAAGTTTTGTCTATTTTAATCGACCGCTATGAAAATGAAAATTTCCCGATTGGCATGCCCGATCCAATTGAAGCCATTAAATTCCGGATGGAACAATTGGGAATGAAGCAAAAGGATTTAGCCGAACTTATGGGGTTGAAAAGCCGTGTAAGTGAAATATTAAATAAAAAGCGGAAACTCACCCTGGATATGATTCGGAAGTTAAATTCCATCTTAAACATTCCTACAGAAGTATTGGTTCAGGAGTATTGAAATGATTATTTCCAGGCATTGGATTTAAATATGCGAAATTTACCTGTCGATGGTCAGAATCGACAATTGTAGATTTTGCCAAAAATGGTATTGGCATTCCAAGCATTGGATCCTATTGTAACGAAGCTCCTGCAGGAAATATTTATTTTCATCACGAATTTCTAAAACAGCCTGCTATGAACAGCGTTCTTCGAGTCCGATCTATTTTTACCGTAATCTCTTTATTGGCCGCTCATCTGCTGTCAGCTCAATCCTCTGGCTATGCGGAGTATGCCGAACAGCGTGGATATTATCAGTCATATGTGGATGTGCTGGAAGGAGAGGGTCAATGGATCGTGGCTGCAAATCAACGGTTCTCGTCTTTCTTCAGTACTGCTTCTGTCTCTGGATTTGATCTGGAAGGCGAACTGCTTTGGGAAACTCCGCTGCCGGGAATTGGAGAGGTAACGCAAGTGTACCGGGTGATGCGGCTCGCGGATGGGGGGATTGCTGCGTTGGGGATGGTTCAGGAATGCTGCGATTGCACGGTTCCATTAACTGCCTTATTCCTACTCGATGCCGATGGAGTGCTGGAAACTGTTTTTCATTATTCACCCCCGCCTGCCGGAAATGTAGCTCAGCTGGAATGGGGATTTTTGATGGATGTCAACTATTCTGAGATAATGGCAGTTTCGCATGCTGGCGATAGCCTCTGGTGGACAACTGTAGATGATTCTCCGCTTTTTCTCAAAGGCACAGGGGAATTGGGCTGGATATTCATGGAAAACGGTGCTGATACAATCAATGCATCTGGTAATATGGCTCCGGCTTTTTTCTATGATACCGCACCCATCGATGCATCCCACTTCAATGGACTTTGGGCTTTGCTTTACGAAAATGACCTTGTTTTTTATGATGCCGGTTTCAATGTAGTGGAAAACTATGAGCACGGATTGACCAATCCCGGGCAGGTCATTGCGAATGAAGCGGGTTTTTTTGTGCATAGTCCTGAGGCCGTCTTCCGATTGGATGCAGACCTGAACAGCTCGGATAGTTACGATTTGGAAGTTGTGGAAGCTTTCGAAACCCACGCAGTTTCTTATCACAATGGAATGTTTATCCGGGTCGGTGAAAAAGTATCTTTGAACTACGGTTTGGGAAATTCACGCTCAACTTATGCAGGATGGCAGTTAGTCGAGCTTACCGATCAACCACCCGTTTACTACCCCGATATCGCTGTGGTGGATGTCGAAGTTCTGTCTTCGTCTTTTGTTAATCAATCGCCTTTGATGTATTATCAGGTTCAAACACAGGTCACAGTTCAGAATACCGGTGATGTGCCGGTGGAAAGTTTTTTCCTGAATGCTTTTCAGAGCGAAGCCCTTTGTAATGCAAATTTTACGTCTACAGAATTTACAGAATTTATCGCCCCCAATGCCTCTGTTACGGTGTCGTTTGGTCCGGTAAACGGATATGCACTGTTCACCGATTCAACGGGTATCGCCAATATTTGCGTTTTTTCCACCGAACCAGATAACCTGATGGACAGAAATCGTGCGAACGATTCTTTTTGTGAGCAACTCGAATTCACGGTCAGTGTGGACGACGTACGGGATGACCGCAAATTAACCGTTTTCCCCAATCCTGCCTGGGATGTTTTACGCATAGCCGGAGGAGCCGGAATGGCTGAATACCAGATATACAATATGCACGGCAAACTTTCGGCTCAGGGCTTTGCAGACCTTTCGGGAGATATTGATGTGTCGTTTTTGGCAAGTGGGATGTACGTTCTGGAGGTGTGGCAGGGATCATCGCGCAATACTTTTAAGTTTGCCGTCGAATAATAGGAATTAATGTGCTCTGTTCATGTTTACGGACGGTCTATCTTTTTCAACAAGGTGCGTTTTGGGATGGCCTAAACAATACCTCTGATGCGTTCAAATGAGGTTTCATGTTCATCGTTTCTGATAAAAAACCGGCTTTTTACGAACAGTGAAGGGAAAGAATTGTAACCCACAAAACGGGGCGAATAGATCAAATGGAGATTCAGATAGGCTGAGGATTATTAAATTTTCGCTATTGCGAAATTTTGATGAATTTGTCCTTTACTTCGCCTTGGTTCGTTTTGAGATTTAAGATGTAAACTCCTGATGACAAATTGGTAATATCTATATGTATGCCGTCATCGTCTATTCTGGGTTTAAACCTGCCAACTAATTGACCAATTGAATTGATAATTTCCAATTCTAAAATTTCACCTGTGGTTCTGACGAAAATATTGTTTATTGCAGGATTGGGATAAATATTGATTTCAGGCCAAATGGGAGGGCAGTTGATTGGTGGCATATGCGATATTTCAGATTCGAAATTGGATACTTTCGCGACAAAAAAATCAGTGACACCGTTTGTTTGATAAGAATGATCACCGTAAGAGCCATTTCCCCAGGCATTACCGACGATATAGACATTCTCTTTGGAATCAACTGATACAGCATTGGCTGCCTCCCTATTTGGAAATGAATCGTGATAGGGTTCGTTCTCTGATCCTCCTTGCAAACCGAACCTGAAGGTTCCATTTTTATTAAGTGAAATTACGAAGACATTTGCGTAACCATCGGCCTGAAGCCAGCTCAATCCCAATATATTCTGACTAAAAATACCAGTTACAAACACTTCATTACTGCCGACACATATGTCACTTACTATTTCAAATCCCGAACCCGCGATTCTGCGCATCCATTGAACTTCGCCTGTATTGTTCAAACACCCAACAAAACTATCCATATCTCCTATTGATGATCCTATTAACAGTGTATCGTTGGCGCTTACTGAATTTCGATATTTACCTGAGAAGTATATGAAATTGTTGTCTGTAGCTATGCTTCGTATTCCTCCAACGTAACCTTGAGCATCCGACTTAAGACAGACCGCCCACTGTTCATTGAAATCGCTGTCGAATTTTGCTAAAAAACCACCATAATTCGAAGCGAAGTATGATTCACCAGCAAAATTGAATGATTTAAAGGTACCTCCTATTAAAATATGATCGGATTCGTCTACATGCACTTTAAAGACCTCTGCTGAATTTCCAATTATGTCATAATAATTCTGCATTTCCCCGGTTTCTCCATTGAATCTGAATAAAAAACCTCCCGACGGAACAGAGAAATTATCGGGGAGTAAAGTTCCAGGTATATTTGATCTTCCAGACACGACTACGTTCCCATCCTCCTGAATATCCAGACTGTGAAAAAGGGCTGTGCTGGATGATGAATATGTTGGACTACCTGGTCTGATTATTTTATGCCATCGATATTTACCATCACTTGTATAGGCGATTAACAAGCCTTGATTGCCTTGCGTGTTGTATATTTCGTCATTGATGTAAATGGTATAATCGATCTTTCCCAGTATAACATAGTCACCGTTTTTATTCACGACAATGTCCTGGGCTCTCAATGGCACACTTCTTACCCATTGAATTTCATCCTCTGCATTGTATTTTATCACCACTCCCAAAGGGGTATGGTGATAAAAAGGAATAATTTGCGCTTCTGGCATTAATTGACAACCTATCCTTATAGATTCACTATATGCCAGTTGATCATACTGGTACGTACCCACGACATACTTTTCATCATTTTTAGTGATAACAATATTTTCACCTTGATCATATGCCGGACCTGAATGGATATGCAAACCGGCCCATTTCTGACTAAAGCCTGCTTCAGCCATTGAAATGAAAAAAATGAGGTGCCACCAGGTAATTTGCTTCATTCTTCAATATTACGAAAAAGAGTTTATCTGTTTTTTCAACTGTTTTGATTCTAGGGCGTGGTTTGAAAGTTCTCCTTCAAATCCCATACGGGAAAAGGTTTATGATCAAAAGCCGGCTTTTTTCGAGAGTCGAAGTGGCTAATTTGGAAGAGGTGGAGCGGGGAGTGTAGGGATTTATTAATATTTACAATTATTGTTTCGAAAATTTTTTTTTGTGTATCAGAATTCAGTCTAAAAAAGGAAACGTACATTTCAAGCTGGAATAATTCAATCAGAATTAATGTCAGAACCAGAAATATTTTACCCCAAAGATCTCTCCGAATGGAGAAAATGGCTGATGGAGAATCACGCTTCGAAACAGTCTGTCTGGTTATTGTACTACAAGAAAAAGTCCGCGATGCCTTCCATATCCTGGAGTGAGGCGGTAGACGAAGCGCTTTGTTTTGGAT
>JBGTLS010000009.1:0-10262 GCA_041744015.1 Cryomorpha sp.
AAACCCATGGACGATGGCGCAAGTTGCGTGGCCTGCAATATTCCATTCAAATCGGCCTCTCCTATTTTTTGAGTCGCGTCAAACTTCTTAACTGCATAGCGCCATTGCAGGGCATCTGCAAGCAAATGGTGTATTTCTGAATTTCCTGTAGGTATTACTTTCATTCTTCTTCGATAAGGATGCCCATTTTTCCCATTTGATAATCGCGGAGGGCTTCCATGATTTGAGATTGGTTGTTCATGACGAAAGGTCCGTAATGGGCGATTGGTTCGGCGATCGGTTGCCCGCTCAATAATATCAGTTGACTATCAACTTCAGCTTCGAAAGAAATCTGGTCTCCCTCCCCACCAAGTGAGTAGAGATTGTGAAAACTGGCCAAACCAAATCCGCTAATCCGTCCTTGTCCACGTGAGATATAAATGGCTGCATTGTGCCCTTTCGGGAAATCAAAAACCACCCGGTCGCTGGCTTTCACCTCTGCACGGGCAATCACCATGGGCGACGCCGGTTTGATCGGGCCGGTTTCTCCATTGTAAGTTCCGGTGATAAGATACAATTTTGACTGGCTACCGAGACTGATTTCAGGCAATTGATCAGCCCTCGCGGCCAGATATTGTGGCGCATCCATTTTGGCGGAAGCCGGAATATTGATCCACAACTGAATCACTTCCATGGCCCCACCGGTTTTGGCGAGTTCGGCCGAAGGCCTTTCGCTGTGAATAATGCCGCGCCCTGCATGCACCCACTGAACTCCACCGGTCGCGATGACACTGTTGTTGCCCAGCGAATCGCGGTGGTGAATTTCACCTCCAAGCACGATAGACAACGGAGCAAAACCCCTGTGCGGATGTGGTCCAACACCCATATGCAGCGGATTCCCACCTCTTTCCACCGGGAAACTTCCGTGGTGAAGAAGTAAAAACGGATCGATTTGATCTACTTTTCCGGAAGGGAGGGCCTGCCTGACAGGAATTCCACCCATATCCATTTCCTGGGCATAAAGCGTATTGATTACTGTTTTCATTTCCATTATTTCATGGGTATTTCGATGAGTAATAAAGATGCATTCGTGGTGGCGGATATGTCGATTTCTGTAGCCTCTGTCACTCCCACAGCATCCCGGGTGTTCAAAGTGTCTCCGGCAATCGAAACACTCCCATCCAACACAAACACATATACACCATTGCCATTTCGGAGAACGGGATAAGTCAGGTTTTTTCCGGATTCGAGTTCAACACGGTGCAAATAAGCGTCCTGATTGATTTTCACCGAATCAGAATCATCATCCATCGGTGAGACAATCCGCTGAAGAATATTTTTCCGCAAGGCGGGGTCATAGGTCTTCTGATCATATCGTGGTGCAATATTGCGGAGTTTTGGAAATATCCAAATCTGCAGGAAGGCAACAGGCTTATCGGTGTTTTTGTTGTATTCGCTGTGATAAATCCCGGTTCCTGCCGACATCACCTGAACGTCATTCTGGCGAATCACGCTCTTTGTACCCATGCTGTCCTCATGTTGAAGGTCGCCGGAAAGTGGGATGCTGATGATTTCCATATTGTCGTGGGGATGTGTGCCAAAACCCCGACCTTCCGAAACTTGGTCATCGTTAAGCACCCGCAGCAAACCAAAATGGGTTTTTTCAGGATTGTGATATCCGGCAAAACTAAATGAGTGATGGCTTTCCAGCCAGCCGTGGTTGGCATATCCCCGCGTGTCACCGCGGTGTATAGTGGTCTTCATAGTTGTTTTTTTATTCGTAAAACCCGCTTAAACCGGACTTTCCGGAAGTTGAGAATACAAAATTAATGTACCTACATGTATTTTTAAACAGTTTGAAATGATAGTCGATAGATAAAACCAATCAGTTTCACTTCTCAAAAAAATTTTCACCCGATTTCCCGATCAACATTGTATTCTAACCTGCGAATGATGCTGCTGTGCTGTCTAATTTTAGTTCACTGTGTTAATGTGAACAAAACCTTCCAGGGAGCACCCGTAAAAATTAAAAGTGGCTTATTTTTGCGATCTGTTCTACAGAACTCTGTTCCGGACAGGAAAATATATCCATATGAAAAGAATCGCCTTCACACTCATCATTCTCGCGCTTACCTGTACCATGACGGCCCAGGAAACAGCGCAGGACAATTCCCTGAAAGGACAATTTGACGACATGAAAATCAAGTCAAACAACTATCAGGTATACAAAGTTGTACGGGAGTCGACTCTCGATGCTTTTTGGAAAAGTGTTCGCGATTCACTCGCTTTGGACCGCGCCACAGTGCTTGAAAACAACCAGGAGATCAACGCACTGAAGGCAGAAGTGGCATCACTTCAAAATCAGCTCGCTCAAAGAGATACAGAGCTTACCGATCAAACCTACCAGATTGAGCACATGGAGTTTCTCGGAATTGGTCTGACCAAATCAACCTACATCATTTTTACCTGGGTTTTGATTTTCACGTTGCTCGTTGTAGCCCTGGTGCTTTATTTCCGGTTCAATTCCGCCCATCGGGTTACGGTGAATACCAAAAGGGAATACGACACTTTACAAAGTGAATTTGACGCACATCGCCAGCGCACGAGGGAAAATGAAACCAAACTGAAACGCGATTTGCAAACCGAGCTCAACCGCGTGGAAGAATTAAAAGGCATGATCGGCGGAGACGTTTAAAGTTTTGTGCGCATATCGGTCATGATGGCTTTCAAAAGCCGCTTGTTGTCATTCAATCTTTCTTCGAGCATAATCATGGTCTCCGTGCCCTTGACTCCCGGCAGGGCCTGAATAGCAAAGATCACATCTTTGGCATGTATGGTATCTCTGCACCGCAACTTACAGAATACACTATAAACCCCTGATGCCAGGTCGGCCACCGTACACTCCGGGATGCTGTGCAGTTTATCGATCACCGTCATGGCACTGAAACCGGTTTGCACAAATACACCCACGTACATAGTCAGGCTGTAGCCAAATTTCTGATAATTAATGGATAGTGAATAACCACTGATCACCCCCGCTTTCTCTAGTTTTCTGGCCCTTTGATGAACCGTTCCGGTGGAGACGAGCATTTCCTTGGCAATTTCAGTAAAAGGCTTCCGTGCGTTGTCAATTAGTTTGAGAATGATTTCGCAATCAACTTCGTCAATCTTATTTGTCATAAAAAGTGGATTTTTTCTAAAATATTTTCAGAATACAGATCACAAATCTACATAATTTACATTTTTTACCACTCTTCAATTAAATATTGTTTGTGACCGAATAGCCAGAATTACATTTGAGCTCATTGACAAAACAAAGACATGATGGGAAATAAATTGATAGCCGTCACGAATCATTCGCGCAGTGTGGTAGAGCTTTATTTAAGTCAGGACTGTTCGCAAATAATTGAAGTGAAATGCCTCTCTGACAACAGGGTGAAAGAATACACCTATCCGGTGGAAACATATTTCAAACGCACGGGCATCACCAAAAGCCTGAAAAACAAAATTGCGCTGGCTATGGTCAGTTGAAAATCTTCAGTATCCATTTCACCCATTTCATTCGAATTCAGGTTGAGCATTTTCCGATTGAAAGAAGTGGACATTGAGTAAGAACCTTTATCGTTAGGTTCGAGTTGATGGTTGAAGAGGGGGCGACTTTGTCGCTCCTTTTTCTTTTGTACCAACATTTATAAAATCCCAATAAAACGCTTCGAGTCGCAGCAGGTAAGCACGTTTCAATACTTCAGTTTTGGTTTCACTGACTTATTATTGAGTATCAGGTATTCTTATCGGAATAACGCCTTAAGAATGGCTAATTTTGCATCCTCAAAATTACATATGGATGCCGTTCTGAATACAGCCATTTTGGCTTTTACATCTTTCTTTACCCTGATCAATCCGCTGGGCACCATGCCCATTTTCATGACAATGACCAGCGAATTGACCAGTGCCCAAAAGAAGCGCACTGCCCTGAAGGCTGTGCTCGTCGCTTTTGGAACATTGCTCGGATTCGCATTTACAGGACAGATTCTATTTCAGTTTTTTGGTATCTCTGTAAATAGTTTCAGGATTGTCGGCGGAATTATATTTTTCATGATGGGTTATGATATGCTTCAGGCGAGGTTGTCGAAAGTGAAGGTCAAGTCATCTGAAACAAATTCGTATGTGACAGATATTTCTGTTACACCCCTGGCCATACCCATGATATGCGGTCCAGGTTCTATCACCAATATCATCGTGATGATGGAAGACACAACCAGTTTTGCTCAAAAAGCCACACTCATCGCTGTTGTGGCATTTGTATTATTTCTCACCCTGATCATTTTGATGGGTTCATCAAAAATCAGTCAGCGCCTTGGTGAAACGGGAAACCGCGTTTTGATGAGGCTGATGGGTTTGATTGTCATGGTGATTGCCGTGGAGTTCTTTTTCAGCGGACTGAAACCGATTTTAATGGATATTATTCAAAGTAGCATATAAAAAATGGAGACAATCAAAATATTTCAGGTCGATGCATTTGCCAAAGGAATTTTCTCTGGAAATCCTGCAGCTGTATGTCCGATGGACCAGATTACAAATAAACGACTGATGCAGCAAATAGCTGCAGAAAACAATCTTTCGGAGACGGCATTTTTCTCTAAAAACGGTGATGGTTTCGATCTGCGGTGGTTTACACCCGAAGCAGAGGTGGATTTGTGCGGTCACGCCACATTGGCAACCGCTCACGTGATTTTTACCGAAACGACATATGACCGAGAAGTAATCTCATTTCATACCAAATCGGGATTGTTGACTGTGACGCGAATTTCGGATGGAAAATATGCGATGGACTTTCCCGCTGATGAATTACAAGAGGTCGATGTGCCTTATAATTTTATCAAAGCCATCGGCAAACAGCCATTGGAGATTTGGAAAGGAAAAACAGACTTTCTCCTGCTCTATTCCTCTGAAGAGGACATTCAGTCGATCAACCCCAATTACGGATTATTGAAAACCCTGCCCGTTCGCGGAATCATCGTGACTTCTTCCGGCACAGAAACAGATTTTGTGTCGCGTTTCTTTTGTCCGGCTGTTGGTATCAATGAAGATCCGGCTACAGGTTCTGCGCATACCAGTCTCGCGGTCTTTTGGGCTAAAAAACTGAACAAATCAAGCTTCACGGCCAGACAACTTTCAAAGCGAAAGGGATTTATCTCATGCATGCTGAATGGCGATCGCGTGATATTAACCGGTGAGGCATTTACGTATTTAAAGGGTGAAATTATCTTAAACGTGAATGAGCTACACCAAAATTTTTGATTGAATGAAAAATTTTTTCATCCAAATCGTTTCTCTAAAAGAATTGACAATAAGCGGAATACATATTTATCAGCCTCAATTAGTTCGATTTGATGAAAAAATCTGTACCGAAAACTGCCTTCAATCATAAAAAAGCAGCTATATTCACGGCGCGAATTGGTTCATAGCCCTAAACGCACGTTTCATAGCACACGAAGCCCGGGATGATTTCCGGGCTTCGCGTTTTTTATACTTTTGGACAATGAATTTCTGGTCCTTCTTTTGATATCCGGCACGAAATCAATCTCAATACTTCTATTATGAAAATGATTATTTCCTTTTGCACCCTGATTGTGTTGCTTTCAGGGTCAACCTTCGCTCAACAACATGGCAGTCTGCTCAAAGTTCAGGGAGAAGCTACGCTCTTTGAAGTACCGGAAGAGATGAATGTCCGGATTCCGATTGAGATCAGAGCGGCCGGGTACGAAGAATGTTCGAATAAGTTGATCAATACGTACAATCAACTGAAAGACGCTTTGGTGAAGAATGGTGTTGACAAGAATGTCATCACGTCCAGCCGCCTCAATATCAGCGAAAACTACGTGTATTACGAGCGGGAGCGCAAACTCGACGGATACATCGGTCAGATCAATATTTCCATCGACCTCCCTCATACCGACAAGAAACTCACGGACATTATGAATACCATGAAGGACGAACGTTTTAAGTTCGGTTATCAGGTATCTTTTTCTCTCACAGAAGAACAAAAGCAGAAAATTTTGGCGGAAGCCATCAAAAGTGCCATCGCCGATGCGACTTATAAAGCTGAAGTCATTGTGGAATCGTTGGATTTAAAACTTGTAACCATTCAGGAAGTCAATTTCGGATACAGCCACGGCGGTGATCCCGTGCTGATGCGTCACGACAATATGGCTTACGCGAAAGAATCTGACGCCGGCGCAGAACTCCAATTGACTCCGGAAAAAATTCAAATCACCAGGACCGTTTCTATTGTGTGGCTTATCGCCAAATGAAAATAGCGAATAACAGTATCAGCATCCAAACAATATCTACAAAGGCTTCAATCCAGCCCTGAAGTAGAATTTAATTTTGATCTTCGCACCGCGAAATTTCTAAAATAATTGCCATGCATTCAACGAACGATGGAGATGTACAAACGGATATCCGGAATGGTATTGCCACCATTGTTTTTCACCACCCGGCGAGCAACTCGCTGCCTGGCATCCTGTTGAACAAACTTGCCGAATCCATAGAAAACGCTGGTAATGACAAGTCGGTGAAGGTGATTGTCCTGAAATCAGCCGGTGAAAAGGCCTTCTGCGCCGGAGCGAGTTTCGATGAACTCATGTCTATTTCGAACATGGATGAAGGTAAAAAATTCTTCGGCGGATTTGCACGTGTTATCAATGCGATGCGCAAGGCTCCTGTATTTGTGGTATGCCGCATACAGGGCAAAACTGTTGGCGGCGGCGTAGGTCTTGCTGCAGCAGCAGATTATTGTTTTGCGCTGAACACAGCCTCTGTGAAACTCAGTGAACTTGCTGTGGGAATTGGACCTTTCGTAGTGGGACCGGCCGTCGAGCGTAAACTGGGGCTTTCGGCGATGTCCCAATTGGCGATAAACGCCACGGCATGGCAACCGGCTGAATGGGCTCAGCAGAAAGGTCTCTACAACGAAGTATTTTCAAATATCACAGAAATGGACGCGGCCGTGGATACCCTTTCCAGGAAACTGGCTGAAAGCAATCCGGAAGCTATGGCGAAACTCAAACTGGTATTTTGGTCCGGAACAGCACATTGGGACAAACTTCTTGCAGAACGTGCTGCCATGAGTGGTGAACTGGTACTGAGTGATTTTACCCGTGAAGCGATCGCAGCTTTCCGGCAGGGTGCCCGGTAAGTTTCATAAGTGTGTTAACCATTTTAACACTTCGTGCGTATGTGGTTCCGATAGAATCACTACATGTCTCACCGAATATCGCAAATTACATTTAAAATCCTGCTTGTCTGTCTCTCGGGCATGACATTGCTGACGGGATATTTCATCGTCATATCTTACTACGATTCCGTAAAAGACACGGAAACCGCTGAGATGATGAAGATGCAGGGCGTCGTTCGCACGCTTGCCCTTCAGGTCGAATCAAATACTTTCCATGGCCAGCAAGCCAACAGTGATCAGAAAGGCGCATATGCCAATATAAAAGGCTCTCTTGAAACCTGGGTGTATAATGTCAACAGCATCCTGAATCTTCAGAACGGAATTTCGGTAATCCTGATTCGAAACCTTGATCAGAAATCTGAGATTATTGAACAGACGGGCTCCGGAAAACTGGAGAACGGAAGTAAAAACATGATTAGGTTGATGCAAAATCCTGGTTTTGGACCTGTTATGTATGATCTGGAAAGTACCCAGACCAAATCGCACCTTTTGTACGCCTATCCCCTTTCCCTGCCTTTTTCAAATGATTACAGCGGTTTTGTGGTGGCCGAAGAAGATATCACTGCTGCGCTCAGGGATGCAAGAGAAGAATTTCTGATTGATCTCGGCCTGGCCCTCATTGCTTTGGGTTTTGTGGGCGGTTTGGCGCACCGATCTCTCAGGAAAATTCTCACCCACGAAGTAAAATCAAATCAGAAACTGCGTGAATATGCAGAATTGGCCGAAGCTCGAAAAGAAAACCTCGAAATGCTTTCGTTCGTTCTCAGCAAGAGTGATAATCTCATCCTGCTAACCGACAGATATGGCAAGATTGTCTGGATGAATGAGAGTTATTCGCGAAAAAACAATTATTCTCACGAGGAGATTAAAAGCTTTGTCGGTCGTGAACTTGCTGAAATCAGTCATTATCCCCGTATACAGGAAGTCATCAATTCCGTGATTTCCACGAAAGAAAAACTGGAGTACGAAGCCAAAAGCTTCGACGCTGACAACAATGAATTCTGGGCCTGCACAACGGTGACCCCTATAATAGATGACAATGGAAAAGTAGATAAACTGCTTTTTATCGATGCGGACATCACCCGGATGAAAATGGCTGAAGCTGAAATTGCGAAACTCGCCAATTTCACACAGGAAAACAGCCGTCCTTTGATCCGCATTCACCGTGATGGCCATGTGATTTACAGCAACCAACCCGGTCAGGCGATCCTTCAGCATTGGAAAGCGAAACTAAACGAAAGGATTAAGAATGCCAACCTACGGGACACCATTTCAGCAGTATATGAATCGGGCTCTGAAAAAACCATCAATATCGAACATGGCAGCCGTATATACAGTCTCCGGTTTTTTCCTGTTAAGGGAAAAGACTATGTGAACTTATATGGTGAGGACATCACTGAACTGAAAACCGCTGAAAAGAAAAGTCTTGAAAAGGCACTCAAACTGGAGCAGCACAACCTGAACATTACCGACAGTATGAACTATGCCCGGCGAATTCAGGAAGCCATCCTTCCGGGAGAAGATTTTTTCAGAAAACACTTCAAAGATTCTTTTGTCATTAACAAACCCAAAGACATCGTGAGTGGAGATTTTCTTTGGCTGTATGAGCTCGAACCAAAAGTCGAATATCTTTTGGCCCTTGCAGACTGCACCGGCCATGGTGTGCCCGGCGCCATGATGTCGATCATTGGCCACAGCCTGCTGAATGAAATCGTAGAAACCCATGGTATGCGGGATCCGGCAACCATACTCCAGCATTTGAATGTGGAGGTGATACGTTCGCTGAAGCAAAAAACCCAGGAAGATACCAATGATGGCATGGATGTGGGGATCATCCACGTGAACATGAATACCCTGAAAATTACTTTTGCAGGAGCTTACCAAAGTCTGTATTGGATGAATGGAAAGCTGAACGTTGTAAAAGGCGATCGCCAACCCATCGGAGGACTTCACCATGACGGAGACCGCATATTTCAAAACCACTTCGTGAATATCAACAAAGGGGATTGTATATACCTCGCCAGTGATGGTTTTGCCGATCAGTTTGGCGGACCGCAGAATAAAAAATTTCTCTCCCACCGCCTTGTAAATTTGCTGGAAACCAACCACAAATACAGCATGCAGGCACAGTCCCATCTCTATGATCAGACCTTTGAAGAATGGCGTGGTGGAACAGAACAAATCGATGACGTCTCTGTGCTCGGCATAAAATTCTGAGGTAAAAACAGGGCTTCTTTTCTCCAGTTTGCAATATTTTCTTAATTTCCCTCTCCTTATCAGGAATCTGACCACCTTTGCAACCCAAAATTGCAGAGGTTAAACGCAAACGAGAAGTACTATGAAGGCGGAAATTATTTTATCCATGCAAAAATTGCTTGAAGCAGAAGACGCACTCACTGTTCAAAAGCAGTTCAAGCAATTAAGTGCGCAATTCCGAACCATTCTGGAAGAGGAAAAAGCTTCTGCTCCGCCAGAAGCCGATGTCGATGGCGCTGCGGAAGAAAATGATACCGCAAGTGAAAGTAAGTCATCTACAGCCCTTGATAAACATGCTTCTAAGGCAAGTTTCGATGCATCAGATTCTGCAAAAAGTGAAGATTCACATGATTTGAAAAAGCAGGAAAATTCAACTGATTCTCTACCAGGAGTTAAAGAAAAAGCACCTGCGGCGGATGGCTCACAGGATCAACCAGAAACTGCAGACAAAGTTGATTCAGGTACAGAGGATGCCATGGTAGCGGAATCCGCAAAGCAAGAATCAGATGGGGTGGACGAGCAAATCGAAATCATAGCTGAAGCGCCAAAGCCTGAGTCGAAAAAATCCGACTCAGATGACAACGTAACTGCGGAATCTCCAGCCGAAACGCCTCCTGTAGATCTTGCAGAGAAGATCGAAAAACCGGCCTTGCATTCCGAAGAAGCGCCGGATGAACCTGCAACAGATGACAAAAGAAAGCAGGACAAAGACCTGAAAGCCCAATTTGACGCGCTCAATGCCGAATTCAGAAAAAAACTGGCCGGGATAACGACATCCTGGCCAGGC
>JBGTLS010000010.1:0-5951 GCA_041744015.1 Cryomorpha sp.
AATATGGGGAGATCTGCTTTTTTGGCGGCAGCGATCAATCCAATGGCGATGGCCTGATTGCCCATAATGTTGCGGTAAACGCCTTTCGGCAAAGGGGCCGGCTTCACTTCATAACGCGTCGTGAACATCTCGCTGGTGTCACCAAAATTATAACCAGCCTTTAGCACAGCGAGATTGGAATCAACGAGATCCTGTTTGCCAGCGAATTTTTCGCGGAGAAATTTCTCGGTTGGTTCAAGCTTGCGGTTGTACATCCAATAAAGAAATCCGAGCACGAACATGTTTTTGCTCCGGTCTTTTTCCTTTGTGCCGAGCGGAGAATCTTTCAGTGCTTCGCGCGTGAGTTTCGTCACGTCCACTTCCACAAGACGATACTTGCCAAGGCTGTGGTCGCTGAGCGGGCTAACAGCATCCACATAGCCGGCCAGTTTCAGATTTTTCAAATCAAAACCATCGGTATTGGCGATGATATATCCGCCAAATTTCAGATTATGCAGATTGGCCTTGAGCGCAGCTGCATTCATGACCACAAGCACATCGCACTGATCGCCAGGGGTAAAAATTTCAATGCTCCCAAAATTGAGCTGGAAGCCTGAAACTCCGGCAATCGTGCCTTGTGGGGCACGAATCTCCGCAGGGAAATTCGGAAAAGTACTGATGTCGTTTCCGAAAAGGGCACTGGTATTGGTAAACTGGCTTCCGGTGAGTTGGATGCCATCGCCGGAATCACCGGCAAAAAGTATGGTGATAACAGATTTGCTCTCGTTGATACGTGGCTTTACTGTCGTGGTGGTATTTTCCAAAATATGAGATGTAATGTCAGTGTGATAAAGGTTGACGAAACCAAATTGTTTTGCGTAAACGCAGAAATAGGTTAAATCTGCGTCAAACCATTGATGGCCTCTACGCCTTTTATTTCGGGCGCAGCGTCAAAAATGCTCTGTTCCACGCCGCCTTTCAACGTCATATAACTCATCGAACAATCCTTGCACGCACCGTGAAGTTCTACACGCGCCACCATTTGATCCGTTACTTCGACGAGTGTAATATCTCCCCGATCTTTTTTCAGAAAAGGCCGGATTTGATCAAGCGCATGCTCTATACGTTTTACGATGTTGTCCATGACAAAATGTATTATACGCTTTTGGTTTTTAAGGAATTGGCATAAGCTGAATGTTTTTCCAATTCCGACACGAAATTACGAATTATTTCCCGAAAAGCTTTTGCGCTGACACTGGTCTCCTGAAGTACCGCGGGACGTCCTGCATCACCGGATTCGCGAATAGACTGGATGAGTGGCAACTCACCGAGGAAGGGCACTTTAAGCGTTTCGGCCAGTTCCCGTGCACCCGATTTTCCAAAAATATAATATTTGTTTTCGGGTAATTCGGCTGGGGTGAAGTAAGCCATATTCTCCACGATGCCCAAAATGGGTACATTGATCGCATCCATTTGAAACATTGAAACCGCTTTTTGTGCATCTGCCAATGCGATGTTTTGCGGGGTACTTACCACGATGGCACCACTAAGCGGAACGGCCTGGACCAGGCTGAGGTGGATATCTCCCGTGCCGGGTGGTAGGTCAATAATCATGAAATCCAAAGGTCCCCACCAGGCATCGGTAAACATCTGGTTGAGCGCCTTGCTCGCCATAGGCCCGCGCCACACGATGGCCTGAGACGTATCTGCGAAAAATCCAATGGAGAGAATTTTTACCCCATAACTTTCCACCGGCAGGATGTAGTTTTTACCGTCTACTTCGCGGGTACGCGGTTTTTCCTGGACCACATCAAACATGATGGGCATGGATGGTCCGTAAATATCGGCGTCAACCAACCCGACGGAATATCCCTCTTTGGCCAGGCCAGCCGCCAGATTCGCAGCCACGGTCGACTTGCCCACGCCGCCTTTGCCCGAAGCCACAGCGATGATATGTTTTACGCCGGGCAGCACCTTGCGCTGTTCCGGTGCACGGTCATCTTTTGATAAAATTTTGCTGTCGATATGCACCTTTACTTCCCTTCCGAAATTGCGCTCAATGGCAAAACGACAGGCGTCTTCCATGCGCTTGCGTGCGTGCATGGCGGGATTCAGCGCACAGAGGGTAAAACTGATATTTCCATCGCCCGCCTGCACATCGCGCACCAGTTCGAGCGATACGATGTCTTTTTTCATTTCCGGTTCCATGATGTTGCCGAGAATTTCGATGACGGTTTTATTGTTGAGTTCCATGTTTTTGATTTAATCGAGGGCCAGTTCTTTTGCCGGGTCCCAAAGGTAAGTTTCAAAGTTTTGAATCTGGTCTTCCACCACTTTTATCCCTTCTTTTTCGAGCAGGGCTTGCATTGCGGTGGGCGAAGTAAAATGATGTTTTCCGGTAAGGACCCCATTTCGGTTTACCACCCTGTGCGCGGGAACCGATTCCGGTTGGCTGTGCGAAGCGTTCATCGCCCAGCCCACCATCCGCGAAGATCGACCCATGCCGAGGTACCGCGCGATTGCTCCGTAGCTGGTAACACGTCCTTCGGGGATTTGTTTCACCACTTCAAACACCATTGCGAAGAAGTCGCGGTGCTGTTCAGATATTTTGCCAGGCGCTGTCATGCAGAGAAAACCGGATGTAATGGATGGGTTGGAGTTTTTCTAAAAATTTCTTTTCGTAAAAGGTTTTTACCGCTAGGATGTCCTGCTGGTCGGCGCTGAATTTATTGAAATCGGGGCCGTAGAGATTTTCTGTTTCTTCGATGAGGTGGTGGCCGGCTTCCCCGATCATCGCCATGGTGCTATCGTAAAGAAAACGGCTGTCGGTTTTCACGTGGATTTCGCCGCCGGGTTTCAGAAATTTTCCGTAGCGCTGCATGAAGAGATGGCTGGTGATACGCTTGCTGCCGCGGCGGTCTTTGGGTTGTGGATCACTGAAAGTAAGCCAGATTTCATCCACTTCACGCGAAGCGAAGAAGTTGTTTACGAATTCCACTTTGATCCGCAGGAAGGCGATGTTGCGGATCGCTTCTTCGTCGGCGGTTTTGGAGCCGCGCCAGAGCCGCGCGCCCTTCACGTCGATTCCGATAAAATTCCGGGCGGGATATTTTCGCGCAAGCGCGATGCTGTACTCTCCTTTTCCGCAGCCGAGTTCGAGTGTGATGGGGTGATCGTTTTTAAAGTATGTGTCATTCCACTTGCCTTTCATGTGAAAATCAGGAGCGGTCATCACATCGTTTTCCGGTTCAAAAACACAGGAAAAGGTTTTCATTTCGGCAAAGTGTGCGAGTTTGTGTTTGGCCATGAAAATTGCGGTCGGTTTTGCGGGTGCAAAAATACTTATTCGCGGCGGAAGCTGCGATGTATACATTTGCAGGATGCAAAAGGTGGTTTTGGTGGCGGTACTCGATTGGGGCCTGGGACATGCGAGCCGCATGGTGCCTGTGATCGAGGGATTGCTTGAGCAAAATGTCCGGGTAATTCTGGCCGGATCGGGACAGTCGCTTGCCTATTTGCAAAAGCGATATCCGCAAATGGAATCGCGTATAATGCCTGCCGATGAAATACGCTATGGCAATAGCGGCGCCGGCCTGGCCTTGTTGAGACGGGCACTTCGCCAGCCGGGCATCAACAAAAAACAACAGGCCTGGACGCGTGAAATCGTGGACAAGGAAAAGATAAACGGCATTATCAGCGACAATCTTTACGGGGTGTATCATCCCGAAATTCCCAGCGTCATTGTGACGCATCAGGTGAGCTTATTGGTTCCGGTTTTCAAAAAAGCTTTTGACCGGAAACTGGCGCAGTGGCTCGGTCATTTTTCGGAAGTCTGGGTGCCGGATATGGCCGGTGCGGCTTCCCTTTCGGGAAAAATGTCATCGAATGATTTTCTCAATGTTCCGAAAGTTTTTCTTGGATATCTGAGTCGGTTGCGACCTGTGGCTTCCGCCAAAAAAGATATTGCGTTGACCGCCCTGATCAGCGGCCCCGAGCCGCAGCGCACCTTGTTTGAAAAAGAAGTTTTGAAACTGATGGCGAAAACACCGGGCCGAAAGGTCCTGATCCGGGGAGTGTTCGAGAAATCATCCGGCCGAATAACGGGAGTGAACGATTTGGAAGTGTATGACTTTCTGGATGATGCTGCCCTTTCGGAAATCATCAGCCGGTCGGATTGGGTGGTGTGCCGGTCGGGGTATTCCACGCTTTGTGATTTGCGCGTTTTGGGAGCGAATGCTTTGGTGGTACCGACGCCACAGCAACCGGAGCAATTGTACCTGACGAGGCGGGGATGTGAAAAAGGATGGTTTCAATCCAGTGAGCAGCATCTCATTTCGGGCGTTATTCTGGGAGACAGGCAAAAATTAATTCCTGGAGAAGAAGGTGATTTGCTGACGCCGGTTTTGAAGGAGTTTTTGGGGAAATTGTAGGATGGCACTTTAGACGTCGCAATATTTTAGCGATCTTTATTTCCGGTGCGGATTATAGACAACTGAATGAATACTTCAAAATCAGATAACCCTTCAGCGGATCCTTTTGATAAATTGATTTTTGAAGGGAATTTAAGGGCAAAACACTTGCTTTTGGATAAACCACTTGACATCATGGTGATTGTGTTTAACAATGGCAGCCTTGTTCGGGTGCGCTTGTCCGACTATCCCAGGCTCTGGAATGCTTCTTCTTCCGCGTTGGATAAATGGGAGTTTACGCAGGGTGGTATCGGTATCCGCTGGGAAGAACTGGACGAGGATTTGTCCATCAAAGGCTTTATCAAAACGGCTGCATTAAATGAAGCATTGCGGAATTTGGAAGGGCGTTGAAGGATTTATCCAGAATTTGAAATCATTATTGAGACAGTGATGACTAATTAAATGGTTTAGTCGGTGCATTATCGAATATATTCACTCAAGAATTAATTGTATTTTGCGAAGGCTAATATTTGGGCATGAGACTGGCATCAAACATTCATAGACCTTTTTATTTTAACCTGTTACCGTTATTTTTCCTGGGATTTCTCAGTTTTTCAATTCCTGGGCAAGGACAGGTTGATCCGGTTGGTTCTGCTGATTGGGGACATCTTTATCCCCTGGTGGTTTCAAACGAAATAGTGCTTTGCACCACTACCAATGAAGGAAATCAGGAGAGCCATGATGGCCTTTACCTTGCTACTTTATCTGCAGAAGTAATAGATACGCTTTATACTGGCGCATACAGTCTGCTCACTCATGATGGCGCACATTACATTGCCATGAACGGGATGATATACCGCTATTCTCAGGGGGTGCTTGTTGCTCAATCCGCGTTGCTACCACACCCCGTTCATACATTGACCGCACCACCCGAGGGGCTTCCCGATGTTGCATTTATTGGATTGTCTGATGAGGCAATTGTTTTAGGCTTCCCAGAGGTCGTCCAGGTTATCGAAATTCCCTTTTCGGCAATTGAAGTCGACTATGACGGGGCTGAACTGTATGTTATCGGTGAAATGTCCGCTCTTCGAATATCCCTGGCTAATTACGAAATAGTAGAGACTATACCTTTACCGGGGGACCATTCCCCCATATACGGTTCCAGTTCAGGAGGGATTATTTTGCTCAGGGAAGATTTCCCCCTGGACGATCATTTGAGGCGGTTCAAACGATTTGACCTCCAAACAGGAAATTTAAGCATTCTGATTGATTTTTCGGGCAATGAACAATTGCTTCCTCTTAATATGGAAAGGGCGCAAACCAGTGAGGGTATCGTTTATCTTTCGGGCACAGGGCCTGGCGCCCACTCGGAGTATTTGGATAATTACGGGATGTTTGCCGCCCGAGTACACTTGCAGGCAGGGGTGGTTGAACTGGCAGAGGTTTTCAGCGAAGTCAACGCGAATATCAGTTTACAGCCCCAGGTCGCTATGGTATCTTCTGGTGCTGTGATATTTGGTTGCTTTTCCAGAAATGGCACAGAGCCACACGTTTTTCGCGATG
>JBGTLS010000011.1:0-3696 GCA_041744015.1 Cryomorpha sp.
CGATATGTTAGATCAAAAATTGGGGTTATTTTTGATGGTCGAAGGCCATTCTTTCATCAATCATACAATTATTTCAGACCTAAATAAATGAACATAACTTATAGTTTTGACAAAAAACCCGGCGCAGACCAAATCATCGATCTTTACGACAGCGCTGGTTTGATTCGCCCCACTAACGACAAGGACCGCATTCAAAAAATGATCGACAACTCAAATTTGATCGTTACGGCCTGGGATAAAGACCTGCTGGTAGGTGTATCCCGTTCGATCACCGACTGGGTGTGGGCTTGTTATTTATCAGACCTGGCTGTGAGACAGGGATACAAAAAAGAAGGAATCGGCCGACAACTTATCAATCTCACAAAGGAAAAAGTGGGTGACCAATCGATGGTACTTCTCTTATCCGTCCCGACAGCGATGGAATACTATCCAAAAGTGGGATTTCAAAAACAGGAAAGTAGTTTTATCATGAACAGAGCGGAATGGAAATGACACCAATTGATTATTTCCACAATTGGCTCCGGATAAAAAGTAGTTGTGCCCAATCCTACTCGTGCGACACGTGTGACCCGGGCGACCGGGTTATAAAAATCAAACAATGGCATCCGAAAAAAGTATTTGTCTTAGTAAATTCACCTTTTCAGCCCTCCGTAATCGCAAATCCGCAGAAAGTGATGCAGAATCAGCTTCGAAACTGAAATTTCTTTGCGGCTGATGCTAACCACTATGCAAATTATCTTTAGAAATCATCGAAGATAAATCACCTTTTCGGTAACTATAACGCGTAAGGTAGGTAGGACGTGCATGTGAAATCCGAACTTCTTCGGACTAAATTAATTCACATTGATACTCAAGCTATGAAAAAGTCTTTACACAATTTACGCTCGACGGCAATTCTACTATTCATACCGACAATCGTTTTCTGTCAGGCGCCAGACCTGGGTTCGGCAGCCAATTTCGTTCTTTTTTCCACCGATGGAGCGGTGAGTAATACCAGCCTTACGCATCTAACAGGAAAAGTGGGAACCAATAACGGTTCAAACACCGGTTTTGGCAACGTGAATGGCGGTATGCATGCGGGTGACGGTGTTACCGCCCAGGCTGCAGCAGATTTATTGGTGGCCTACGGCCAGCTCAACGATGCAATACCCGATTTCAACCCGGCATCATCATTGGGTGGCGGGCAAACGATCAATGCGGGTGTATATGCCATATCCGGCGCTGCCACACTGAATAATGAACTGACTTTAAATGGCCAGAATAATCCAAATGCGGTTTTCATATTTCAAATCGCCGGACCTCTGTCCACCACAGCCAATTCAAAAGTAAAATTGATCAATGGAGCACAGGCGTGCAATGTCTTTTGGAAAGTGGAAGGCCTGGTCGATATGGCCACAGGAACAACCATGCGGGGAACAATTATTGCCAACAATGCCGGAATCAACATAAGCAGTGGAGATACCCTGGAAGGCCGGGCATTTACCACGGCGGGTGCAATTACCCTGGATGGCGCAATGGCATACATCCCTTCGGGTTGTGGAAGTGTTGAACTTTCAGGTCCGGCTCTTCCAGCGCTGGGCGAGGCCGGATGTTATGGATTATTTTCATCCGATGGACCAATTGAAAATACAGGCATTACAAATATTATTGGAGACGTAGGTTGCAATGTAGGCTTAACTACAGGTTTCAACCCTTTACTGGTGACCGGAGATATTCATCCCATACCGGATGGATCGACGGCAAATGCTGCTGCTGATTTATTGGTTGTTTATAATTATTTGAACGGACTGCCTGCTGATATTGAATTGTTGTATCCTGCGCAATTTGGTCATAATCTGGTGCTCACCCCACATACGTATATTTTAAATGGTGCTGCAACTTTTACAGATACTTTATATCTCAATGCGGAAGGCAATTCAGATGCTACTTTCATCATCAAAATATATGGCGCACTTGAGACAAGTGTCAATTCTAATGTTGTCCTTATAAATGGCGCAAAAGCAAAAAATGTGTTTTGGCTCGTGAATGGTGCGGTAGATATTTTTGACAATTCTGTTTTCAACGGGACAATTATTTCTCAGGGTGCAATCAATCTGTTTAGCGGAGTAGAACTTCATGGACGTGCTATGAGTGCAGTAGGTGCCTTATCAACTTCTGCTATGAATGGAACTGCCGATATCGTTGTTGGGAATTGCGCTTTTGCAGTTTCAAATGATGATGTTATAACAAAGAGTTCTGTCTTGATTTATCCCAACCCTTTTGATAACTACACCACACTGGTTTTAAACACTGGCGACCTCGGTAAGAATGTTGAATTTGTCCTTTACTCGATTGTAGGAAAAAAAATCATGCATAAAAACATCACTTCCAATTCGACTACAATTGATACCAGTAATCTTATTTCCGGGATTTACCTGTATACGCTTACCGCAAATGGCCATGTCATCCAATCAGGCAAGTTGATTTCTCAATAAGTAAAGAATCCGAATGATTAAACTCCGCTGCATTGATTGTAGCGGAGTTTTTTTTTCTATTATTTGAAAGAATAAAAGGATGTCAAGCCGTTCAAAATGCATTAAAAAAACTGTATTAATCGGATGCACTCCGCATGGATCAATTCCCGTATGCGCTATATTTGATCCGTTTTTCCGGCATGTCGAAACATATTCCCACGTACTTATGACATTTCGATTGCACAATGGATGAGCGAAAACCCGCATGATATTACAGATCGTATTTCTCGTATTCGGATTTCTGGTTTTGATCAAAGGGGCGGACTGGCTGGTGGATGGAGCGTCCAATCTGGCTAAAAAGTTCAATATATCAGACCTCGCCATTGGGTTGACCATCGTTGCTTTTGGAACTTCTGCTCCGGAACTGGTTGTAAACGCTTTTGCTTCCTATCAGAACCATCCCGACATCGTTTTTGGCAATGTAATAGGCAGCAATAACTTTAATCTTTTTATCATTCTCGGTATTGCCGGACTCATATCACCTTTGGTCGTGCAAAGAAGCACGGTTTGGAAAGAAATCCCCTTGTCTTTCATCGCCATTATCATTCTCTATTTTCTGACAAATGATTTCTTTTCATAGTCAGGGAATGTGCTTACGAGATTAGATGGGATTGTCCTCATCTTCATGTTTCTGCTGTTCTTATATTACGTTTATAAACAACTCAAATCCGAGCCCGGGGAATTGGAGGTTGCGCACAAAAATTACACGACCTTAAAAATTTGGACCTTAATCATTGTTGGTTTGGGAAGTCTTGTTTTGGGAGGCCAATTGGTTGTAACCAATGCGATGAAAATTGCGACGACTTTGGGAATAAGCGAGAAAATCATTGGACTTACCATCGTTGCTGCCGGCACGTCCCTCCCGGAACTCGCAACATCTGTGGTGGCCGCCATAAAAAAGAACAACGATATAGCGGTTGGGAATATTATTGGCTCCAACATATTCAATATATTTCTGATCCTCGGCGTCAGTTCGATGATCAATCCTATTCCTTACGACACAGTCTTTAATACCGACCTTTACATTCTTGCATTTGGAACCATCCTGTTATTTGTGGCCATGTTTACAGGGAAATTGAAAAAACTCGACCGCTGGGAATCGGTTGTTTTATTGCTGATTTACGTGGGGTATACAATTTATCTCATCCGGAATGAAATTTGAAAATCAATCCATGCGTTGCGC
>JBGTLS010000012.1:0-2371 GCA_041744015.1 Cryomorpha sp.
ATTGCTCCTTCAAGCAGATATAAACATCATGAAAAGAATCCACTTCCTGTTCCTTATTTATCTTTCTTTTCATTGTTCTCAGGTCTTAGGGCAGAAAATCAACCCTGTAATAGTAATCCATGGCGGGGCCGGAGTGATAGAAAGAGGCTCACTTTCTGAAAATGAAGAAAAATCTATTATTGCAATCCTGCAGGTAGCCCTCGACAGCGGTTATGCCGTTCTCACCCGCGGAGGTAGCGCATTGAATGCCGTTGAAAAATCAATAATAATTCTTGAAAATTCTCCCCACTTTAATGCTGGACATGGAGCGGTAATGAATTTTGATGGTCGACATGAACTTGATGCCTCTATCATGGATGGGTCGAATTTACAAGCGGGTGCGGTAGCCGGGATAACCAATGTAAAAAATCCCATTCTTGCCGCAAAAGCGGTTATGTTGAATTCACCGCACGTATTATTGTCGGGCGAAGGAGCTGAAAACTTTGCCAGGTCTGAGCAACTCGAACTCGTGGAAAATAGCTATTTCACCACTGAGAGAATTCAAAAATCATGGAACAATAGCAAACTTCAACGCCAGAAAGGCGAAGGTTTGAATCCGAAAAATGTATATAAATTCGGCACGGTAGGAGTCGTAGCACTTGATCAGGACGGCAACATTGCTGCCGGAACTTCTACTGGAGGAATGATGAATAAAAAGTACGGCCGAATTGGAGACAGTCCTTTGATCGGTGCTGGAACATATGCTGATAATGAAACATGCGGAATTTCATGTACCGGACATGGTGAATATTTTATCCGTGTCGGAGTGGCCAAAGAAATTTCAGATCAGATGGCTTTTGGCAATAAAACCCTGGACGAAGCTGTGCAATATACACTTCATAAAAAACTCACCGGAATGAACGCACTGGGAGGTTTGATCGGAATAGATAAAAGTGGAAATGTGGTGATGGGATTTAACACACCGGGTATGTACAGAGGATATCGAAACCAAGATGAATCAGTCGTACGCATTTATGCGGATTAGCACTATTTTAACTGGTCTGCTCGTTTTGGGTTGTAATCCTGTCGGGCCACAGCAAGAAGTACCCAAGACGTCAGTCAAGTTATTAGCAACTGTCTACGAGAACGAAGATTGCCTGTCTATTACTAAACTGGAATTCAAAGCCTCTGCAGGGTCATCCATGGCGCTTTCTGATCAAAATCCCTTTTCCGGTAAGGCGTGTTCCTATTTTAGTTCAGGAAAAATTCATACGATGACTACTTTTCGTAATGGACTGAAGCAGGGGAAATGGCTGGTCTGTTACGAAAATGGCCAAATTGAAAAAGAAGGAAATATTGACAATGGCAAAGAACACGGCACCTATTTCGAATACTTCTCCAATGGGCAATTGAAATACAACTATACCTACGATTCATGTAAAAAAACCGGCATTTGGAAATCATGGTATGAAAACGGAACAAAATACACTGAAAGACACTTCCAAAATGACCAACTACATGGCAAAGTACTGGTATGGGACGAAAATGGAAAGCTGGCGAAAGAATACCACTATGATCACGGCACACTAGTGAACAGTCTCATGCACTTCAAAACTGAAGACTAATATAGCAAATGTTCTACTTCCTATTTACATGCGAATTACCCTGCCTGAACCTGTCACCTGGCTGTTAATTGATTCGGGATTGCCCCAATACCTAATATTTCCACTACCTGTAACGCGCGCTACAAGCGAATTTTCGCTAAATACCTCTACATTGCCACTTCCGCTAACATTTACGGACGCGGAGCCTGCATAAACATTTCGTGCGAAAACGTTTCCACTGCCCGATAAATCGACTGAAATGACCTCAGCCTCGCCTGAAGTTCGTATGATGCCTGAACCTCTGAGTTGAACATTTAAGGCTTGAGTGGATATCGGAAGTTCAATTTTACCACTTCCGGAAAGATTCATATCAATCGCAGGATGATAAATGGTATCACCGTTAAGGCTTCCAGAACCTGAAAAGTCAATATACTGAAGCATGTTTTCCGAAAGTTCAATGCGGGTGTTTCCCCAGTCTTTGATCTTGTTCTTTCGCTCATCGATGATCAGGGTATTTCCCAAAACGTAAGTTTCGATATAAGGCATCAGGTTATTTGGCGCAGTGATCTGAACATCAACCTGATTATCTTTATGTACTTCTACATGAAATGATCCGCGAATTTCGATTCGGGAATAGGGAGGAACATCCCGGTTTTCAGTAATCAGGGGGCCTGCATCATATCGTTCGGTGCATGCAAAGGTGAGCATTCCTGCTACGGTCATCATGGTCAGTTGCGATGACCATTTGAAAGTTTGAGCCTTCATAACTTTGTTGTTTTAGATTTGGT
>JBGTLS010000013.1:0-2667 GCA_041744015.1 Cryomorpha sp.
TCAAATTTCTCTTCGAAGTATTCACAATTGGCGAAGAAGTCGAAGAGTTTAAAAATCTCTTTCTCATGCTGGATAATCTCTTCTTCGTTCAGCTCATTTTTGAACTTGTGCTCAAAAGTGTTCTTGCGCGTTCCGCGTCCCTTAATCTGGACAAAATCCGAAGGGCTGAATATGGGACGCATCATGCAAATGTTCAATAAGTCAGGACAATCATAACCCGTAGTCATCATTCCTACTGTAACACAAACCCTGGTTTTGCAAGACTTATATCCTTCCAGCCATGTTGTTTTGCCGCTCAGGTTGTTGTTTGTGAAATTGATGGTCATTTGCTGAGCATCACTTACCTGAGAAGTAACCTGTACTGCAAAATCCGAATTGTATTTATTAGGGAAAAGTTGATCTGCAAATTCATTCAGCATTTCGGTCAGTTTCCGGGCATGGTTCTGACTTACGGCGAAAATGATGGTTTTGCCAATTTCATTGGTAATCGGATCGCGCAATGCATTTTCCAAAAAGGTCTGGCAAAGGATGGCATTGGTTTTCTTGGAAAAGAATTTCTTTTCAAAATCGCGGGATACGAATGTCTCGGTCTCTTCACCCGTTTCGGTGGCTACCACCACATCGTAACCTTTATCGGATAGCAATTGCGTGGTTATTTCAGTTCTGGCATCCAAAACCCTGGGATTGATTAAGAATCCATCTTTAACACCCTGAATCAATGAATAGCGGAAAGTCGGGTCACTGCCTTCACAACCAAAGGTGGAATAAGTATCGCGAAGCATCCTGCGCTCTATCTCTCTCGGGTCATTTTCTTTAACCTTCTCAGGATCTACTCCTTTTAAATAATCCTTCGGAGTAGCCGTTAATCCCAGTTTGTATCCGTGGAAGTACTCAAATACAGCCCGTGCATTTCCCGATATTGATCTGTGTGCTTCATCAGAGATCAAAAGATCGAAATCTACAGGAGAGAAGTCATACCGGTATTTGTCATTGTGCATCAAAGATTGAATGGTGGTAACGACGATATCCGCTTTTCTCCAGTCGCTCTTATGCTCTTTGTAAATGAATGTACTGTAATCTGGCTTCAAATATGCGACAAAAGCTTTCCATGCCTGATCTTCCAATTCCAGACGATCCACGAGAAACAGGACACGTCGCGCATTCTGGGTTCTCAAAAACAATCTGATTACGGCTGCCGATACCAAGGTTTTACCTGTTCCGGTAGCCATTTCGAACAGAAACCGATCCTTCCCACCCGATACTTCCTTTTGTAATGCCTGAACAGCTTTCAATTGATAGCGCCTGAGAAAGCGCAAACCATTTGACCATATAAAGTCTTTGCTTGCTTCTATGCTTCCATTCCATTCCGGTTTTTGAGCGTAGTCGGGCATTTGCACCTTTACAATGTAGTCTATCGACACTTCTTCCCCGGCCAAAGCTTCTCTATCCGGGTCCCAGTTTTTAATCGCGCCGATCTCATCAGGAGAAGGGAATTTGTAAATCGGTTTGGGATTGCCCTTGGTGGTGTCCCACAAGTAGTGAACAATTCCATTGGATAAAATCACATAACGCGCACCAACAGTTTTAGAATATTTTCTTGCCTGCTCCTTGGCTACCAAAGGATGCAGGCTCTCTTTCTTGGCTTCGAGTACACAAATCGGTTTGTTGTTGCTGTCTACAAGCAGGAAGTCCAGGCTACCGTTTTTGGTTTTCTCATAGTCCTGTCCCCAGGCGTCTATCTCTCGCTGGGTAACCTTCACATGATTTTCGAGAAGAATGTTGGCACTTCCCAGCTCCGAATCAAAGAACCGCCATCCTGCTTCGGTGAGCAGTTCGTTAATCTTGATTCGCGCGTGGGCTTCGTTTTTCATGGATCACAATTTTTTCATGTCACCTGAGCAAAAATATACTTTTGGAGTTTAGGGGAAGGGACTTAAATGATTAGGATTAGAGGTTTTCAATTGTAAGAAATCAAATCTTTAGTCCCCATCCTTATTAGTTCTTCGTGGGTTAAAAGGCTATAAGCCAATCGATGTAAGTGCCTTTTGAGCACCGATTAAGGTACAGTGAAAATCAACAGGTGTTTTTTTTCCATATCCGTCATAGATCCCAAAATCGGCACTTATGTAAATTTTATCTCCAAATTTTAGCTGATTGACGAAGCTTTCAAATTCTATTTTGCTATTCCATTTGTAACTCAAGCCCAAATCATTACCTTTTGATTTATGTTGAAATGGGGTCATTTCTAAATTATATCGCCAAGTTTCATTTCCTTTCACAATGAGAATCTCGACTGGGTAATGATCTTTGCATTTCCACTTCTCTGTAAACATTTCGTATAGAAAGGCATTAAGTATATTAATTTCTCTCCGTCCATCGCCCAAAATAAAAATATTTTGAACCATGATTGTTGCATCGGCTACACCAGCCCGATGAAATGTTTCATTTCCCTTATGTTCAATAAAGTATGTCCACTTTTGCCTAGATAGATCATTTTGAGCAAATGAACAAACGGTGAAGCATATCAATATGCTAATTAAAAAAACATTCTTCATTTGTTTTATTTGTAAATCCATTTCACATTTGATCATCAAATATAACTTCATTCCCCACATTACCAAACCATCCCATAAATTTCTAAGACTTTCGGTATGAGAATTTTGGCAA
>JBGTLS010000014.1:0-7594 GCA_041744015.1 Cryomorpha sp.
TTATCAGCCTTAAATGTAAATTTTTTCAGTCAACCCTAATAATTTCATTATTTTAGAAGAATCTATCATATCAATTCGTCAAAAATTTCATCGACATCCGGAAATAAGCGGTGAAGAATCAAAGACCGCTCAATATATCCGCTCAATTCTCGAAAGGATTTATGGTTTTGAAATCTCAACTGATATTGCGGGTCATGGCCTCGTAGCTGTGAAAAAATACGGACCGGGCCCGGTAATTGCTTTTCGGGCCGAATTGGACGCATTGCCAATTAAAGAAGATAACCAGATCGACCATGTTTCTCGGAAAGAAGGCGTGAGTCACGCATGTGGCCACGATGGGCATATGGCCATATTACTGGACCTTCTTCGGAAAATAGAGTCTTTAGATTTAAATGAAGGTCAGTTGATGCTGATTTTTCAGCCCTCGGAAGAAACCGGAGTGGGAGCTGCGCAGATGATAAAACATAATGTATTTAACGAGATTCAGGTAGATTTTTGTTATGCACTTCACAATATTCCCGGCTATGAAAAGGGGATTGTTTACTCGAAAGAGGGAAGCTTCGCGTGTGCCAGTGTAGGTTTACATGTCGAATTAGTCGGTAAAACCGCACACGCAGCTCATCCTGAAGATGCAGTTAATCCATTATTCGCAGGCATGGAATTTCTGAAAAGAATGGGTGATCTGCCAAAAGCAAAAGAATTAAAAGGTTTCTCACTCACCACGCCAGTTGCATTCCAGGCCGGTGAAAAAAATTTCGGAACCAGCCCTGAAAAGGCCATTGTCATGGTTACACTGCGCGCCGCATTCACAAAAGATCTTAAGTGGATGATGAAAGAAGTCGAAAGTATCATAAGCGGTATTGAAATATCTCATTCGGTAAAATCAAAAATGTCCTTTCATGAATATTTTCCTGCTGTCGAAAATTCAGATCATAGCAAAAGATTGGCTGATTCCTGTGTAACAGCAAATGTGATATATGCGCCATTGGATGAACCTTTTCGTTGGTCGGAAGACTTTTCTCAATTTTCAAAATTATTTCCCATTGCCATGTTTGGATTGGGTGCTGGCAAAGATTGTCCCCCGTTGCATGCTTCCAATTATGATTTTCCAGATGATCTTATTGATATAGGATCGGCCGTATTTCTCGAATTATTTAAAAAACATATTCTTTGACAAAAACGGAATCTTCTTCCTCTCACATTATTTTAGACCAGCAGATTTTTCAGGAGAATCTCTCCGTTATTCAAAAATCACTCAATGAAGGTGTAAAACTCTCTGCCGTAATAAAAGGAAACGCATACGGACACGGCATTTCGACATTTGTTCCACTCGCCGAAAACGCAGGTATTTCTCATTTTGCAGTTTACGGAATTGAAGAGGCGAGAGAATTTGCAGCAGCTGCGACGGATATCGCACGATTGATGATCATGGGTTATATTTCGAAGGAAGATTTGCCCTGGGTATTACACAAGGGTTACGAATTCTACATCTACGACCTGAATCAGTTGATTCTTGTTTTGCACACCGTTGAAAAGGTTGGCGGGAAAGCGCGAATTCATGTCGAAATGGAAACGGGTATGAATCGCACCGGGATAGATGAATTGGAATTTGAAGATCTGTGTGAAATGCTCCATTCTAATAATCATTTGTTGACATTGTGCGGTGTCTGCACCCATTTTGCGGGCGCAGAAAGCCTGAGTAACAGGGAGCGCATTTTAAATCAGGCCACGCGATTCGATAATTATTTCAAGAATTTTGAAAGAAACAATATTTACTTTGAGCTGAAACATGCGGCATGTTCTGCCGCAGTATTGAGATACCCGGAATTTCAATACGACATGGTTCGCATTGGCATTTTGTTGTATGGTTTTTGGCCAAATCAGGAAACTTTAGGGGCATATTTGACAGAGGTAGGCGAAACACGGGATCCGCTGACATCAATCCTTTCGTGGAAATCTCAGGTGATGACCATCAAAAAAGTGAAGGCTGGTGAATATATTGGTTATGGTACATCGTATCTCGCCAACCAAACCACGCGCATTGCCATCATTCCTGTAGGATATGCTTATGGTTACGCCCGGTCATTGAGTAATCATGGTCGCGTATTGATCCATGGACAGCGGGTGCCAGTAGTCGGAATTGTCAATATGAACATGATGGCAGCTGATATTACCAATATTGGAAAAGTTAAAAGTGGGGATGAAGTTGTTCTTATTGGTTTTCAGGAAGATAATAGAATCACAGTTGCCTCTTTTGGAGAGATGAGTTCTCAAATGAATTACGAATTACTGGCGCGATTGCCCCACAATATTCCACGTACAATTTCAAAATAATGGCCTCCATTGAACTTGACAGACATAAATTAAGCGAGAATTTTAATTTTCTGAAATCTCAGTTCGACGCACGAAACATCGACTGGGGCATTGTTACCAAATTGCTCTGCGGTAATGAATTATATCTGAAAGAAGTGCTTAAACTTGGTGTCCGGGAAATTCATGATTCAAGAATCAGCAACCTGAGGGCAATAAAACGCCTGGATCCGGATGTGCAAACGGTGTACATAAAGCCACCTGCCCGGAGAAGTGTGAAGCATGTGATTCAATATGCCGATGTAAGTTTCAATACAGAATTTTATACGATTAAATTGTTGTCAGAAGAGGCAATTGCACAAAATAAAAATCATAAAATCATCATTATGATCGAGCTTGGCGATTTGCGCGAAGGTGTCATGGGTGATGCTTTTGTAGATTTTTATCGCAAGGTGTTTCAATTACCCCACATCGAGGTGGTCGGGATCGGTTCAAATTTAAATTGTTTACATGGGGTGATGCCGAGTGAGGATAAATTTATTCAACTCAGTCTCTACAAGGAATTAATCAAAGCTTATTTTAAAGTTGATATTCCGTGGGTTAGCGGGGGTACATCAGTTGCACTTCCCATGCTTTACAGAGAGCAACTACCCAAAGGAATTAACCATTTTCGCATTGGTGAAACGCTTTTTTTTGGAGCCAATATTGCGGAAAGCACGGTTTTTGAGGGGATGTGTGACGATGTTTTTAAACTTCGGGTTGAAATAATCGAGCTGATTGAAAAACCAACAGTACCAAGTGGTATTCTGGCCGATAATCCGAGTGGTGAATTGCATGAAATAGACGAATCGCAATTTGGTCGCACTGCACCGAGGGCTATTGTAGATATTGGATTGTTGGATATCAATCCGGGTTTTCTAATTCCTGATGATGGTGCCATAAGCGTGGTGGGAGCCAGTTCAGATATGATGGTGTTGGATTTGGGAAATGTTGAGGATAAATATGTCGTGGGAGATTTAATCAGTTTTAAAATGAAATATATGGGTGCACTTCGGATTATGAATTCCCGATATATTGAAAAAATATTAATTAACTAAATAGATCGAAATGCGGAAAAAATACCTGATTTTATGTGTCATTTTATTTTGCGGAAGCTTGCAGATTCAAGCGCAGGATGACAATTACAATGATTTGATTTTTTTGATCATTGATGGCGAATACGAAAAAGCCCTGGATAAAGCCGAAAAATTCACCAAAAAAGAAAAAACGAAACGCGATCCTGTGCCATACTTATACATGTCGATGGCGCAATTTGAAATGTCAAAAAGAGAAGAGTTCACTGAAGAATATCCCCGGGCTTTTCGGGATGCTATTAAAAATGCCTCGAAATTCGCTCGTTATGATAGAGATAATGAATACGTGACTGAATATGAAAACTTTCTTACAGAGCTCAAATTGGAAATTATGCGCGAAGCCAGATTCTATTATGAAGAAGAAAACTGGCGACGGAGTGTCACTTACGCCAAATATATCAGCAGAATTGATCCAAATAATTTAAGTGCTCTGTTGCTCCGCGGTGTGGCTGAGGTGAAGAGCAGAAACGAATATCAGGCGAAAACGACATTTGAAGAAGCTGACGACGCGTTGAAAGGATTTTCTCCGGGGGATTTGAGTTCTGACGAGTTGCCCCAGTTACGCTATACCATTCTCGAATATGCTGCACTGCAAAAAGAGATTGGAGCCCCCGAGCGTGCCGAACCATTTTTAACGATGGGTTCGGAGGTTTTTGCAGAAGATCCGGAATTCACGGCTTTTATGTCGAATTTCTAATAAATTAAAATCAAATTTTTTCATCCTTTAAATTTTAGTGTTATGAAGTTTTTATTTTCTATTTTTTTTGGAACATTCACCATTGCTGCCATTTCTCAGACACCCCTGAGCGGAAATTATATAGTTGGAAGTGGTGGTCCGGAAGAGAATTATCCCACATTATCAGCTGCCATCGAAGACTTACAAGAAAATGGCGTGGGCGATGGGGGAGTTACCCTTACTGCCTTTGCAGCTGAATTCTATGAAAATCTGGTCATAGAAAATATTCCAGGACTGAGTCTTGAGAACAGACTCATAATAGATGGAATTTCTTCCGGATCGACAACCCTTTATGGATCCGGAACGCCGGATGCGAACGAGGCTGTAATTAGGATCGCGTCTACGAGTTACGTCACCATTCAGAATCTGAGTATCCGCGACAATTCTGAAGAAGGTTCGGCCGTGGAATTTGGTATTTTAATGCAGGGAGACGCAAACACCGGATGTCAATACAATGAAATCCGGAATTGCAGAATCTTTATGGGTGCGATGGGAGAAGCTCCTGTCACCGGTACGAGAGGAATACGGATGGCATCACTCGCTGATAGTCCATCAGCTACAAATTCGCACAACCTCATTGACAGTTGTCTTATTGACAATACAGCCTGGGGAATCCAAATCAGTGGCCGTGCAAACTTTTTTAGCGGAGCCCCTATTGAGCCAGATAGCGCGAACAGTATTACCAGTTGTGTATTTGGATCAATACGCAGGATTGGTCATCCATTCAGTTCGGGTGCCATTGCTATCAATGGAGCAGCGAATAAAGATTTATATATCTACAACAATGTGGTGGATTCTGTTTTTAATACGGAATCAGCCCCGGCACTTCCGATTTCTTCGAGTGCTTTCAGTTTCGACAATTGCTCAGGAGAATTGTCATTTAACAAAGTGAGATTCGTGCGATATGAGGGAACGATCGGGTCAGCGTATGGAATTAGGGCAAGTATTATTGCTGAAGACACGATGCTCATTTCCAATAATTTTATTTCAAACATATCGAGAAGCGATTTTGTAGGAAGTACCACGGATCCAAGTTTTAGCGTGAGCGGTATTTGGCTGTTCGCGCAGGCAGGAGGAGGTGGCTATGCCAGGGTTTTAAATAATTCAATATATATGTCCGGCGAGGAATTGGTGTCCTATAAAACCTCAGGTTTTCACCTATCTGGCGGGTCATCAGGAGGCTTTAGTGCGCAGGTTGTCGGAAATATCATTGTAAATAATTTCAATACCTCAGGCTCTGACTATCCGGCTTATGCCATAGCTGACGGGAATTCTGCAACTGGTTTTCTGATAGCAGATTTCAATAATTTAATTGCCAATGGGCAAAATGGATTCATCGGAGTTCAGGGTCAGGAACTTGGAGGTATCAACATTCAGGCATCCACCATAGATGATTGGATTGAAACCAGCACCACCGGGTTCAATCAAATTTCTTTTCCGGTAATCTTTGAGAATGAAGACGCCGGTAATTTACGATTGGCGGATGATGGCGAAACCTTGACTGCAATTTTGATGGACGTCCTCCCGGAAGTTCCTCTGGATATCGATTTCAATTTCAGAACTGTGGAAGGCACACACATGGGTGCTCATGAAGGGGAAATGGAACCTTCCAACGTTTTTAACAATGATCGCCCTGCAGCGATTCAGGTATTTCCAAATCCTGCTGTAGATGAGGTGAGAATTGAACTTCCAGCCGGTATTTTAGAAAATATGTCCGTTCGGATCATAGATATTCAAGGGCGGGTAATTCAGGAAAAAAATATGGTATTATCATCGGGAGATCAATTGTTGCGATTCGATGTTTCTCCACTTCCAGCTGGAGTATATCTAATTCATCTTTCTTCAGGTAAAAATGAAGGATACACCGGTAAATTCGTCAAAGAATAGTTCTTTAGTACCTTTATTACAAACATTATAAACTCCTGTCGGTTTTTTGCTGGCAGGAGTTTTTTTTTAGTTATAAAGATCTTTTTACCATAAAAAAGCGCTTCAAGGGATTTTACATGCGCGCAAGCCAAATAGTCCTGATTAAGAATTATCTTCAGCCGATGGTGTTGAATTTACAACATGCGAAGTTCAGGTTATCTCTTAAATATTTTCAACGATTGAATAACTGCTCCAGTGTGATTATAAGCAACCGCCACATATATTCCGGTATTGAGCGATACTCCTAAAGAAAATTCCTGTATGTCTGAATTTTCCTGAACATGTTTACCTAGAAGGTCATAAATTATTACTGCACGGATTTTTTCAGGATACAGAATTAGAATATTTTCTCCGAATTGCTGAATTACCTGTTCTTCCTTATGCAAATTTTTTATACCGACAGTTTGACACGATAGAGAAATCGAAAAATCATCACTGCCGTCGACATCATAAATACGAATAAGAAAATCACCGGTGTTTTCGGCAGGGATATTAATTGATTGGGAATCACAAAATTCATAAATCGGGGTAGAACAATCACCACTATAGATCCCAATTACAGCATCGGGGAGGGTGGTTTCAATTAAATAATTAAAATTGCCGTCCATGGTAATACCATACCATACATCGCTCACTGGTCCCGGGGTTACACCGATGCAATTAATCGGGTCGAGAGATTGGGTTGCAAAGTTTGATGTACTATTCAAGGTTTGTCCGCAATTCAATGAAATAGCATCACAGGGCTCATCATTTTCTGGGATATTGTTTTCGCCGAAGCAGGAACAATCCTCCTGAATAACGTCATTTTCCGTATCCGGATTATCATCATCGCATGGATCTCCAAAATTTAATTGCAATTCCATACAATCGAAAATGCTGGTTCCGATACAATTACATTCAGGTGTGATCGTGTCATTTTCCGTTGTGTCATCGTTATCATCGCATGTTTCGCCGGCGTATCCATCCAGTTCCGGACAGTAAATCAGAGTGCCTTCACATTCACAATTCATGGTCACATAATCATTCTCAGTATTCGGATTGGCATCATCGCATACCTCGCCAGACCAGACTCCAAGTGTTTCACAATAAATTGCGGTTATCTCACATTCACAATTTTCATCTATTTCTGCGATATGTTCGATAGAGATGCCGGTTTGACAATAATCTCCAATATTGGCATTTAAATCCGGACAATCGAATGTACTGGTCCCTGTGCAATCGCAATCAGGGTTCACTACATCATTTTCTGTGTCAGGGTTGTTATCATCACATTCGTCGCCAATGTTCAACTGTAAATCGGGACAGTCGAATCCAATTACCGTAATAATACCCTGCATCATCGGATGTACATCACACAGATAATTGTTGGTTCCAGTGTTGTTGAAAGTAAATGAGTAGGTCCACGGAGCGCTGGCGGGACCATTTCCAAAGTTGCTGGAATTCCCCGGATAGCTTGCTATTGTGCCGTTGACGTTATGGAAGCCTGCCA
>JBGTLS010000015.1:0-4823 GCA_041744015.1 Cryomorpha sp.
TTTCGTGAAAGTTTCAGATTTACAAGCGGATGTTGATACCTGGATAAAAACCCACGGAGTTCGCTATTTCAATGAATTAACCAATATGGCTATTCTAACGGAAGAGGTGGGTGAACTGGCTCGTATCATCGCCCGGCGATATGGCGAACAGTCCGAAAAAGAGTCTGATAAAAATAAAGACCTCGGCGATGAGATGGCTGATGTGCTATGGGTTTTGGTTTGCCTCGCCAATCAAACGGGGGTGAATCTCGAAGAAGCCGTCGCCAAAAACTTTGAAAAGAAAACATCCCGCGACGCTGATCGCCACAAACAAAATCCCAAACTGACGTAATTACCACTTGTTAATTAAACTTTTCTGGTCTGGGCATCCACCACAGCGAGCGCGGCCATGTTGACGATTTCCCTTACACTGCTACCCATTTGCAATACATGCGCACTTTTGTTGAGCCCAAGCAACATCGGCCCTATGGCTTCCACAGCTCCGTAGCTTTGCAAAAGCTTATATGAAATATTACCGGAAGCAAGATCCGGGAATATTAGAACATTGGGCTCTTTGCCAACCAGTTCACTAAATGGAAATACATCGGTAAGCAAGGCATTGTCCATGGCAAAGTTGGCCTGCATTTCACCATCCACAATTAGATTGGGATGGGTCTCGTGGAGAATGGCCGCCGCCTGGTGCATGCGCTGTGGAATGGTTCCGTGATGAGATCCGAAATTGGAATAGCTGAGCAAGGCCACTTTGGGCTTGATGTTAAAGCGTTTCACCGAATCGGCTGTATTGAGAACGATTTCAACAATGTCTTCCACGCTGGGATTTTCATTGATGGTGGTATCCGCCAAAAACAATGGTCCCCTTTTGGTGAGCAGGATGTACATTCCCGCGATTTTATTCACGCCTTTCCGTTTTCCGATAATTTCGAGCACGGGTTTAATGGCTTTGGGATATTTCAACGAAAGCCCGGTGATGAGGATATCTGCCATCCCGGTTTTAACCATCATACCGCCAAAATAACCCCGCGTGTGCATGTTTTTCTGGGCTTCGTAAACTGTAACGCCTTTGCGTTTTCTCGCCTCGTGAAATTTTCCGGCAAATTCTTCTATCATTTCGGGTTCGTCGTGGAGGTCCACGATTTGAATGCCTTCGGTCTCGAGATTAAACTCCTGCATGAGCGCACGGATTTTTGATTTTCTTCCAAGCACGATTGGTTTGGCAATACCTTCATCCGCCAGAATTTGAGCAGCTTTGAGAACTTTATAAGTGTCTCCGTCGGTGAAAACCACCCTTTTGGGATCTGATTTCGCTTTTTCCACCACGAGGCGGATAAATTTATCGTCGCGACCCAATCGGGTGAAGAGTTCTTCCCGGTATGCTTTCCAATCAGTAATAGGCTTTCGGGCCACTCCGCTTTCCATAGCTGCTTTCGCAACGGCTGGCGCAACTGTTGTGATCAATCGGGGATCAAATGGTTTTGGAATGATATATTCCCGCCCGTAGGCCAATGAACGCAGATTGTAAGCGATGTTCACCACTTCGGGAACGGCCTCTCTTGCTAAGTCGGCAATGGCCCTCACTGCTGCGAGTTTCATCGCCTCGTTGATAGAGGTGGCACGCACATCCAGAGCTCCCCGAAAAATGTAGGGAAAGCCCAATACATTGTTGACCATATTGGGATGATCCGAGCGACCTGTTGCCATGATGATGTCTTTTCGAGCGCTCACTGCCAGGTTATACGAAATTTCCGGAGTTGGATTGGCAAGGGCGAAAACGATGGGATCAGGTGCCATGCTTTTCACCATATCCACCGTAAGAACATCTCCTTTTGACAAACCCACGAAAACGTCTGCATTGACCATTGCATCTTCCAGGGTTTCTATGGATGTATCCCGTGCAAAATGGATTTTTTCAGTATTGAGATCTTTACGTCGAGTGGTGATAACTCCAGTGCTATCAAGCATAAGCAGGTTTTCCGGCTTCACGCCCAATGACTGGTAAAGCAGACCACAGGATATAGATGCTGCCCCTGCTCCATTGAAAACCACTTTAATATCTTCTGTTTTTTTTCCAATGATGTCGAGGGCATTCAACAAAGCGGCAGCTGTAATAATCGCCGTACCGTGCTGATCATCGTGCATGACAGGTATATCAAGCTCATCGCGGAGACGTCTTTCGATTTCAAAACACTCGGGCGCTTTGATATCCTCCAGATTAATTCCTCCAAAAGTGGGAGAGAGTATTTTGACGGTTTCTACAAATTTGTCTACATCCGTCGTGTCGAGTTCGAGATCAAAAACATCGATGTCGGCGAATATTTTGAACAGCACGCCTTTACCTTCCATCACCGGTTTTGACGCAAGTGCACCAATATCGCCAAGCCCCAACACAGCTGTGCCATTGCTGATCACTGCTACGAGGTTTGCTTTGGCAGTATAAGAATAAGCGAGGTCGGGGTTGGCTGCAATCTCCAGACACGGCTCCGCCACACCAGGTGAATAAGCGATGCTTAAATCTCTTTGGCTGTTTGATGGTTTGGTAGGCACTACTTCGATTTTTCCGGGTCTGATTCCCTGGTGATAATCGAGAATATCTTTTTTTCGGAGCTCGTCTTTGCTTTGCCTGGCCATGTGTATTTTATCAGATCGCAAATGTACACACTATGCGTAGGGCAGAAATTCTTTTGTTGGTCATTTATCCACTGCCAATCTGATTGTTGAATTCTGTCGTAAATGAAGGAGGTATATTCCGTAACAAAATGAAACAGATAGCGTAAGGGAAAAACAATCCGAAAAATCAAAAAAACAATTTCGATTGTTTTTAGAAATGTTTTAATCCTACAGCAAAATTCCGCCACAATTCCTTAAAGAGTTGTGGCGGGATGGATTTCAACCCTGAAAACGAAATTATGCAACAAACACCATCTTATCCGGTTTTTGATCCTTTGTCGCAATATGTGATGTCAGCTCCCCTTTTTCGACAAACGAACCACAGCGACCCAAAATGTTTACTGATGAACGATTATGAAGGAAATCATACGGGATCGCGGGCATTTGAAGCCCTCACGATTGTTTATGAATGGGAGGAAATAAAAAAGCCACAGCTATAAATCACTGTGGCTTGTAGATTCTGATTTGGCGAAAGCTACTCCGCGAGTATAATTACTTTGTTATGTACAACTTCGGCTACGCCGCCGTTGATAGCAAAAAGTCTTTCAATCCCTTCAACTGTCGTCACTTTCACCTGACCTTGTTTTAAGGCGGTAATCAGCGGTGCGTGATTTTCAAGTATACCGAGACTACCATCAATTCCAGGTACGGTGACCGCTTTTCCTTCGCCTGTGAAAAGCGTACTGTCGGGAGTAATAATGTCTATTCGCATGTTTATTGGTTTTCGGCGAGCATTTTCTCACCGGCCTCAATTACTTCTTCAATGGTTCCTTTCAGATTGAATGCAGCCTCAGGATATTGATCCATTTTGCCATCGAGAATCATATTAAATCCTTTGATACAATCTTCGATAGGGACAAGAACTCCTTTCAAACCTGTAAACTGCTCAGCTACATGGAAAGGCTGAGAAAGGAAACGCTGCACGCGGCGGGCCCGGCTCACGATCAACTTATCTTCTTCGCTCAATTCGTCCATTCCGAGGATGGCGATAATATCCTGAAGTTCTTTGTATCGCTGTAGTGTTTCTTTAACTCGCTGAGCACAGTCATAATGCTCGTCACCCACCGTTTCGCGGTTCAAAATCCGCGATGTTGAATCCAATGGATCTACTGCGGGATAAATTCCAAGCTCAGCGATTTTTCTGGAAAGTACAGTCGTCGCGTCAAGGTGGGCAAAAGTAGTTGCTGGTGCTGGATCTGTTAAGTCATCCGCCGGCACATAAACCGCCTGAACCGATGTGATCGATCCGCGTTTTGTAGAGGTGATTCGTTCCTGCATGGCACCCATCTCGGTAGCGAGCGTAGGCTGGTAACCTACAGCCGATGGCATCCTGCCCAAAAGGGCAGACACCTCAGAACCTGCTTGTGTAAATCGGAAAATATTGTCGATAAAGAACAGGATATCACGTCCCCCACTTTCCTCATCACCATCGCGGAAATACTCGGCAAGTGTAAGACCGGAAAGGGCCACACGTGCACGCGCTCCGGGAGGTTCGTTCATTTGTCCAAATACGAAGGTAGCCTGTGATTCGAGCATGGCTTCTTTGTCCACTTTGCTCAAATCCCATCCGCCTGATTCCATGGAATGTTTGAATTCTTCACCGTAAGAAATGATGTTTGATTCGAGCATCTCGCGCAAAAGGTCATTACCTTCACGTGTGCGCTCACCTACGCCGGCAAATACCGACAAACCGGCATATCCTTTTGCGATGTTGTTGATCAACTCCTGGATTAATACGGTTTTTCCCACACCGGCACCACCAAACAATCCGATTTTACCTCCTTTTGAGTAGGGTTCGATCAGGTCGATAACTTTAATACCTGTATAGAGAATTTCTTCTGCTGTTGAAAGATCTTCAAATCGGGGAGCTTCACGGTGAATAGGTGATCCACCTTCTTTGGAAAGTTGACCCAGACCATCAATAGCATCGCCGGTTACGTTAAAAAGCCGACCTTTTACCTGATCGCCAACGGGCATCATAATCGGTGAACCAGTATTAACTACCAGCGTGCCTCTTGACAAACCGTCGGTGGCATCCATGGCTATGGTGCGGACAGTATCTTCGCCAATGTGTCTTTGGGTCTCGAGTACCAGTTCAGATCCATCGGCTCTTGTAATTACCAGGGAGTCGTAAATATTCGGCAGAACTTTTTCTAGAT
>JBGTLS010000016.1:0-2222 GCA_041744015.1 Cryomorpha sp.
GGGTCTTAGAACCCCTCTCGCGCCGGGTGTGGCAGGCGTATCACCCGATCAACTTAGTAATGGAGTCACTTCCGTAAAAATTCAGGGCTACAATACCCAATTTCAGGACCATGAATCCAGCTTGCAGATATGGCTCACAAATGGCGATGCCATCTTCTGTCCATATGAGATGGTGGTAGTTGACAATACCAACCTGCGCGCTACCTTCAGCGTGGATGAAGCCATTGCAGAAGCGTTTTTCGATCTCCACGTGCACAACGAGGGTGATGGAAAGCTCTATTTCCCCAGTGCATTCCTGCAAAAAGGCATGGATGTTTCGCTGGAGCCGGACGTCACGGAAAATTGCCTTGAGCCGATCTCCCAAACTGCCGACGCATTCGATTTCCCAAATCAACCCATCCTCAACGAGACCATTCGCAATTTGCTCTTTCATGTGCCAAGCTGGTTTGCGATGATTTTTATCATGTTCGTTTCTTTGATCTACAGTACAAAATATCTGAGCAGCAACCGCCCCAACGATGATATCGCCGCGGTAAATGCGGCTCATGTAGGATTGCTTTTCGCAGCCATCGGACTTGCCACGGGATCTGTCTGGGCACGCTTTACATGGGGTGCCTGGTGGGTGAGCGATCCACGGTTGAACGGTGCTGCACTCGGCGTTCTGGTATATCTGGCCTATTTTGTATTGAGATCGTCTATCAACGATCAGGAAAAATCTGCCAGACTAGGTGCTGTGTATAATATCTTTGCATTTGCCATGATGATCCTTTTCGTGATGGTGCTGCCGCGAATGACCGACTCTTTGCATCCCGGGGTGGGAGGCAATCCGGCTTTCAGTCAGTACGATCTCGACGACAATATGCGGATGGTATTTTACCCTGCCGTGATCGGATGGATCGGAATGGGCATGTGGATATTTAATATTCGGTACCGGATGGCCCGACTCAGTTACAAGCAAATAATGCAGGATGAATCTTAAACAACACAAAGCTTTTTTTGTAATATCTATGCTCTGCCTGAGCCTTTCGGCAAATGCGCAAAGCGGAACAGGATGGCTTGAGAATACCATGTTTGCATCAGGCAAGATCAATGTGGTGGTTACCGTGGTTGCAGCCGTATTTGTATTGATTGTGGTGTACATGATTTCCATCGACAGAAAATTGAAAAAACTCGAAGATAGAGACCAAAAACATTTATAATGAAAAAGACACATATTATCGCCATTCTGATCATCGCCGTGTCGATTGCTTTCATCATCGGCTCTGTGAGCGATTCCAGCTCATACACCGATTTTGAACAGGCTTTTGAAAATCAGGGAAAGGAATACCACATTGTTGGCACCCTCGACCGCACGGCAGATATCATCTACAATCCGGAGATCAATGCCAATCTCACACAATTTACCATGATCGACAATACCGGAGAGCGCCGCAAAGTGATGCTCAACAAAAGCAAACCACAGGATTTCGAGCGCTCGGAAAGTGTTGTATTGATCGGGAAAGCGAGTGGGGATGAATTTCACGCCACGGAAATGCTCATGAAATGCCCTTCCAAATACAAGGAAGAAGGCAAATTTGAGTACGAAGAAACTGCAGGTAACAGAGATATTTAATGATAGATTATATTGGTGAGCATACATTTGCCGGTAAGCTCGGTGAGACCTTAGTAGCAATATCCTTTGTAGCCGCCGCCCTGGCGGCTGTTTTTTACCTGATCAGTCACCTCACAGGTGTGGACAGCTACCGCAAAATGGGGCGGATTACCTTCTGGGTGCATACTGCAGCGCTTGTCGGTGCAGCACTTACGCTCTTTACCATGCTCTTCAATCAGTATTTTGAATACGACTACGTATGGAAACATGCCAATAAAGACATGCCCATGCGCTATATCTTTTCCAGCTTTTGGGAAGGACGGGAAGGCAGTTTTCTGCTCTGGAGTTTTTGGCATGCTGCACTCGGAAACGTTCTGCTGCTTACCGCAAAAAAATGGGAGAATCTCACCATGGTCGTGCTTTCCACCATGCAGTTCTTCCTCGGAAGTATGATCATCGGCATTTTCATTTTTGATTTTCAGATCGGCAGTAATCCTTTTACCCTGATCCGGGAAATGCCTGATAATGTAGGCCTGCCCTGGACGCTGATGGAAGATTATCTCCAAAGGATTCCTTCATTTCAGGACGGTCGCGGTATGAATCCGCTGCTGCAAAATTACTGGATGACCAT
>JBGTLS010000017.1:0-2102 GCA_041744015.1 Cryomorpha sp.
GGGCGGCGCAGCCGCCCTTTTCCTCCCCCCTTTTAACCCCCCGCGGCCCTGTCATCCCGAAGCGCAGCGAGGAACCCCGCAGGGCATCACGAATACCTATAAAAATCAAACACGCATGAGTAATCCCGTCATCGCATCACGGAAACTTCGGCGTATGCAATTGAACCATCTGGAATTCCTGATTTCAGCTTGCAAGTCCGGGTGTACAAAGCGAGGGATCCCTGTCGGTAGCCCGTTTGGACGTCGCGCACCCGACATGAGGTCAACGCCGGATATCTCATCCGGAGTAGGAGTGGAGTGCACAGCTATCTATATGCGAAAAATTGAATTAGCTAAATCTATCTTTACAGACAGTGTCTGGAAAATTGAGTTGGAGTCACTAAGCGGAGTTTCGGACGATCTGGCCAAGTCGTTGTGAGAAAAATCCTCACTAAAGGAAATCAAGGGTGGATAACCTTCGAACTTTTGCCAAATGCTTGAAACATCTGAGGATGGTCGGAAAAAACAACTTCTTTATTTTCAATGGGATTAAAAGAAAACCCAATTTTTTTTCTTTTACAATTTTGTGAAATAAATAAGATAGTGTACTTTCGACACTATTATATCCAATCTTACCTCGTGATGAAGAAATTGAAAAGTTTTCTGGTACTGTGTTTCATAACTGGAATGGCAAGTGCCCAAATTGTGACGCTCGATCCGGTTTTCGCCACGCAAAATGATGTGGTTGTAGTAACATACGATGCTACCCAGGGCAATGGTCAACTCGCAGGACAGCCTCAGGTTTACATCCACACAGGTGTGATTCTCGAAGGTCAGAATGGCTGGCAAAATGTGCCCACTGCATGGGGTGCCACCACAGCGATTGAAACCATGACACCCATTGGAAATAATCTACACCAGAAAACCATTGACATCACAGATTTTTACAACCTTCAGCCAGGCGATGTGGTCCTGCAACTGGCTTTTGTGTTTCGCAATGCCAACGGATCTCTGCAAGGTAAAACGGCCGACAACCAGGATATTTTTGTTGACCTCTATTCAAATGAATTTACCGGGACAATTACTTCACCTGCGGGAATTCAGCTTTTCCAGAACCCACCATCAAATCTTTCTTTCTCAGGCCAGACCAACGAAATGGCTGATATTGTTTTGTACCAGGATGATGTGGTGGTTGAGACGGCCAGCAATACAACCATTGCCAGTACTACATTGAATTTTTCCGGTGAGCCTTCCGGGCAATATTGGTTGTGGATGTCTGCCACCAAAGACGGTATAACGGTTTACGATAGCACCTACATCATTCTCCAGGGTGCACCGGCCGTTCAGAATCCGCCGGCCGGTGTGATCGATGGAATCAATTACATCGATGACAACACTGTAATCTTACAGCTTTTTGCTCCCAACAAAGATTTCGTTTATGTATTGGGCGACTTCAACAACTGGCAATTCGACCTCGATTATTTCATGAAGGTGAATACTGCAGGAGACCGGTACTGGCTCCAACTCGACGGGTTGAATGCCGGACAGGAATACCGCTATCAGTATTCGATCGATCAGCAGGATTTGCGCGTGGCGGATATGTATGCCGAAAAAGTACTCGATCCGTGGAATGACCAATGGATATCCAATGCGACTTATCCCGGTCTGATTCCCTATCCAGCCGGAATGACCAATGAAATTGTATCCGTGCTTCAAACAGCGCAGGAACCGTATAACTGGAACATAGATAATTTCCAGCGTCCGCCCAAAGAGCGCCTGGTGATTTATGAATTGTTGGTGCGGGATTTCACAGCCGCGCATACTTATCAATCCATCATCGATACACTCGGATATCTCGAGCGGTTGGGCATCAATGCCATCGAACTCATGCCCATTCAGGAATTTGAAGGCAATGAGAGTTGGGGATACAATCCCTCGTTTTTCTTTGCCGTGGATAAATATTACGGACCGGCTGATGATTTCAAGGCTTTTGTGGATGCCTGCCACGAACGCGGAATTGCGGTGATCATCGACATTGTTTTTAACCATTCCTTCGGTCAGAATCCCCAGGTGCGGATGTATTCAGAAAACGGTGCTGCCGGCCCTCCAACAGCCGAAAACCC
>JBGTLS010000018.1:0-4662 GCA_041744015.1 Cryomorpha sp.
AAACTTTTCTTTCTTCATTAAAATCACAATGTGCACATCCTTTGGCTTTGTGTTTTACGAAAGCGCGATATCCCGTCAAGGCAATAATTCCAAAAAAAAGAATAAATAGAATGATCTCCTGCATACCTGCAAATTTACGAAAGGAATTGATAAACTGCCAATGCGGACAAATATGCTAAAACGGTCATAAAAACGGTTTGTGCCAGGGGCCATTTCCATGATTTTGTTTCGCGGTACACCACGGCCACTGTGCTCATACATTGCATGGCAAACGCATAAAACACGAGCAGTGACCACACCACCGCTGGTGAAAAGAAGGGCTGACCAGTATCGCTGTTTTTTTCCTCACTCAATCGTTCCTGAAGTGTGGTGTAATCATCATTTTCAGAACCGATACTGTATAAAGTTGCAATAGTCGCTATAAATACTTCGCGTGCTGCAAAACTTGTGAGCAGTGCAATCCCAATTTTCCAGTCGTACCCCAAAGGTTTGATAGCCGGTTCCATCCATTGACCCATAATACCGGCGTAAGAAGCTTCGAGACGCCTCGTGTTTACTGCCAGGTCGTAGGCTTCTTCCGCCTCAGCAGATTTATTGGTTGGCACAGGTACCGACGCTTCCGCTTCAGCTATTCGGTTGCCGGGGCCATAGGAGGCCAGAACCCATAGCACCACAGAAACCGCCAGAATCACCTTACCCGCTTCAACGACGAAAGTTTTTGACTTTTCGTACATCGTAAATAAAACCGTTTTTAAATGGGGTATTCTGTAACGGGGTAATTCGATCACAAGATTCCCTGACGCTTCGCGCTTCATCAATACCTTCATAAGCCATGCGGATGCCAGCGCAGCAAATATTCCCAATAAATACATGCCAAAAAGCGCAAGACCTCTATTATCGATAAAGCTCCCCTCGCCTTCTGGTATGATAAGTCCTATGAGCATGATGTAGACCGGCAAACGTGCCGAACAACTCATAAAAGGCGTCACGAAAATGGTGATAAACCTGTCTTTCCTGTTGGAAATACTTCTGGTGGCCATAATGGCTGGAATAGCACATGCAAAACCGGAAATCAACGGCACCACCGACCGCCCGTTGAGTCCAAATGGTCGCATAATCCGGTCAGTAATAAACACCGCCCTCGCCATATAGCCTGTGCCCTCAAGCACTGCGAGCAAGGCAAACAGCAGCGCTATTTGCGGCACGAAAATTACAATTCCCCCAAGACCGGGAATGATACCTTCACTTAGCAAATCGGTCAATACACCTTCGGGTAAACGCTGAGAAGTTTCGTATGACATGATCGCAAAGAGCTTATCGATCCATTCCATCGGACCCTGAGCCCAGGTAAAAATAACCTGAAACATGGTGAACAGTATCAACATAAAAATGCCAAAACCCAGATACCGGTTCAGAAAAATCTTATCAAGTCGGTTGGTGTTGCTTATTTTTTCGGAATCTGATGTTTTCAAACATTTCCCGATGATCTCTTTGACCCGCTCATATCGAAGTGCAGTTTCCTTGCGCTGGGCTTCAATTCCATCAAAATGATATTCCTTAGCGAGGGCATTTAATTTTGTCCGGAGATTTCGATCCAGACGCGTAGGATCGTTTCTGAATTTCAACAATTGGAGTGCTCTGTAAGGCTTCGATTCCCCTGTGAGGGCTTCCACTTTCGTGAAAAGTTCATCCGGGAAAATCTCCAGCATTTCAATTCCGGTTTTACCTTTCGAAAATCCATGCTCACCAAGAAATCTTTTCACCTCCGGTATACCCTGCCCTTTGTCTGCTGTGGTAATGAAAACAGGAATTCCCAATAAACGTTCCAGCAGGTTTCGGTTAACCTGAAAACCTTGTTTGGAAGACTGATCAGCCATATTCAAAACCAGGGCGGTGGGATATCCCAGGTCGATTAATTGAGAGACCAGAAAAAGACCCCGATCCAGGTTGCTCATATCGGCTACTGCCAAAATTCCATCTACGATCAGATTGGGTTCCAGACCACACAGCACCCGAAACACAATTTGCTCATCTTCCGAACGGGGATACAGATTATACGTTCCGGGCAGATCCAGAATTTTGACCTGATGACCCTCCGGGGAGCGCATGGTTCCCATTTTTTTGTCAACAGTGATGCCGGGGTAGTTTCCTACTTTTTGATTGAGACCGGTAAGCTGATTAAACAGGGTGGATTTGCCGACATTGGGAACACCCGACAGGGCTATGAGCCGGGTGCGGTTTTCATCAGCCATATTAAGCCGCCGATGTGAGAGATCTTACGCGAATGAGTTTTGCCTCTTCTTTGCGAAGGGCAATGATGGTATTATCAATCTGAAAAGCCATGGGGTCACCCCAGGGAGCTGATACCAGAAGTTGAATCGATTTGCCAGGCCAGAATCCCATTTCAGCGAGTCGTTGACCAGTTTCACACTGATCAAGTTCCATAATTTCAACCCGCTCACTCATTTTAATGGTATCTGCTGTCAAGATCTTCAAGACTTCCTATTTAAAATCGTTCTAAACAAGTGCAATGATACAATGTAAGGCGGAATCAACCAAAAAGATGAAGTAAAATACCACAAAAGTGGTATCCGATCAAATTTTTCGCAAAACGAAATTTATGTAAAAAATTCACTTTCAGACAAAAATAACGGTCAAATGATCAGCCTTTGTTTGAGCAATTTCCATTTAGACCGGTATAAAGAAAAACCCCGGAGAACGATCCCCGGGGTTTAATCAGATTAATAAATACTTACCTATTTAGCAATCACCAATCTTTTCGTTTCCACAAAAAGGCCATGGCGAACCTGAACCAGGTAAATGCCACTCACCAGTTCGTTCGTTTCAACCGTAATCAGGTTAGATCCTTCATTGGCTTGCGCATTTTGCTCGATTACCAGCCTGCCGCTCATATCAAATATTCGAACGAGCATATGCTCATCGGTTTCATTTACATGAAAGCTGATATTAATTAAATCATTGGCAGGATTCGGATACATCTCAAATTCGGTTGAATTCGTCATATCCGAATTTCTGGCCGACTCCTCTTCGCGATTGCATCCATTGGTTGTGAAAGTTCGCGTTGTTCCATAACCCGTCCATGTCGTGCCGCAACGGGTGCGGATTTGATATTGATACGTACTGTTGCATAGCAAGCCGGTGCGCGTAACAGAAGTGGATGTATTGTTTACAGTTGTCCATGCAGAAGTTCCGCTTAGGCGGTAACGCAGCGTATAATTTGTGGCATTTGGCATGGCACTCCAAACAAATCGGGCTGATGTAGTCGTGATATTGTCTACATAAGCGACGCTTGGAGCCGTGCATGTAGCGCAACCCGGTGTAATGAAATTGGAGGAAGGTGAAAATTCACTTGTACCTGAAGCGCATTCCGACTGCACCTGAAACTCATATCCGCGGCATGCTGTAAGCCCGGTGAAATTTACAGAAGTTCCGGTAACTGAGCCGGCGGACCAGGAAGTGGCTCCAAAAGCCCGCGCCCTTACATTATAAGACGTAGCTCCGGATACCGCAGCCCAGTTCAGCGTAACTGCTGACGCAGTAAGGCCTGAAGTAAACAATCCGCCAGGAATGGCACATGTGGCCGCGACTTCCGTGATTTGAACGCAATAATCTTCGACTTCACCCCATGAAAATGTTTCACAATTGGTAGGAGCGGCATTGTATTTCATCTGTACGCGGAAAGTTGTATTTCCAAGTGCAGCTCCTAAAGGCACAGCGATTGTACCATTGACCTGTGATGCAGTGGAAGCCGATCCCTGATCGTAGGCCAGTTCACCAGCGTCGGCAAAATCACCATCGCCATTCCAGTCGGCCCAAATCCGGAAATATTCTGCATACACAGTTCCAGTCCATGCAGGCACCATTGTAACATTGTATGTTGTTCCCCGCTGATAGCTGGTTCCAGTATTGAAAGAGGCGTAGCCGCTGTTATTTCCGCTATTGTTGGTGTAAGAGCCAATTGTAACAGATTGAATGAATTCGTCGGCAGTACTATTACCACGAGACAGGCAATAGGTAAGACATGCAGAAGGCGGAGGGCAGGCAGGGCAACTTCCCCCACAATCCACTCCTGTTTCATTTCCATTCTGAATTCCATCAAAACAGGTGGGTGTGCTGCTGCCGCATCCATTTGAGCTCAACAAACTGGCGCGTGCCCCTCCAGCTGCAAAAAGTGCTCTCATACGTGTTTTTTGCCCTGCGGTGTAAATATTCATACAGGCATCATCTGAATAGTCCATGTAGTTTTGAACCATATCGAGCGTATTGCATTTCACTGTGCTCAATGCACATCCATAATTTGCAGAGCTTGAAGGAGGCGTATCCGCGACAAAATCATCCTGACTGCAATTTCCATCACCCCAAATGTGTCGAAGATTGAGCCAGTGGCCCACTTCGTGGGTAGCTGTCCGTCCTTTGTTAAATGGTGCTGTTGCAGTTCCCATCGTTCCTACATAGCGATAATCACAAACTACACCATCCGTTGATGCTGAACCGCCTGGAAACTGGGCATATCCGAGAATTCCACCACCAATATTGCAAATCCAAAAATTCATATATTGACCAGCTGGCCAGGCATCCTTTCCGCCCTGAGATGTGAATTTTACAGAATTGTTGGTGCCAAATGTGGTTTTGGTGGTGGAT
>JBGTLS010000019.1:0-5780 GCA_041744015.1 Cryomorpha sp.
TATCTGGAATTGGGTACGATCAGAATGAGAAATGGCCGGTGGGATGTATTGTCCAAACAGCTTTTCCAAATGGCGCATCACCGAAATAAAATGTCGGAAATGCCTTGTCCAATAATGGAGAGCCAGTTTGCATTGATCCAATATGCCCGTTTTATGAACCAGACAGATTCGCTTCTTCATTTCGCTGAGCTTGCCTTGCAGGCAGCGATAAGCTGTGGTGACAGCACCCGTCAGGCCCGGGCTCAGGTTTTTTTAGGTAGCGCCTGGCTCAACCATAGCAACTACGCTGAAGCCCTGTACCATTTTCAATTGGCGGAGGAATTGTATGAAATTCGCAACGATAGCAGCGGTTTGGGCGGCCTGTATCTTGACCTTGCCATATTATACTCCGAAATGCATCAAAAACCCACAGCCCGAAGTTACACCTTGCGCGCAAGTGAAATTTTCAAATCGACGGGCGAAACAATAAAATACGGCGTAGCGCTCGTGGATCTGGCTGGAGAATTTATTAATGTCCTGTTGGCCGACAGCGCTTTGTATTATCTCCATCTCGCTGAGCCAATTATAACTGGGAAACATCCGGGAGCTGAAGGATACATGGAGCAAAATTTTGGCAGTGCCATGTATTTACTCGGACATTATGAGGAAGCCATCAATCATTATAAAAAGGGCCTTGAGCATAGTGCAAAAGTCGGAGACACCAATCTGGATATACTGCTAAACAATTTCATTTCTGAAAGTTATCTGGCGCTTCATGATTATTCAAAAGCCCATCATTATGCTTTGACCGCAGATTCAATTTCCTCCCAACTGCCTAAGAACTTCCTTAGAACTACAGTTATGCTCGCCCTTGCCGAATCTGCATACAAAGCTAGGGAATTTGATTTAAGTTATAATTCATTTAAACAATACATTTCACTCACCGACAGTCTGGTTGGCGAAGAAAAACAAAAAGAAATCGCAGCACTCGAACAGCGTTATGAAGCGGAAAAAGCAAGAAAAGAAATCGCGTTTAGAATACAGGAAAATGAGCTATTGGCTAAAGAACACGCTGCCTCTTCAAATCTCAACTACGCCCTGGTCGCATGTTTGATATTGCTGCTTGGCCTGGCCTATGCCTTCATCAGCAAGCAGCGACACAAAATTCGTGGTCAGGTTTCGTCCATGCGCGTGCGGCAACTGGAAAATGAAAAATTGCATCAGGCACTTGAACATAAAAGTCGGGAATTGACTACCAATGCCATGCACATGGCGCGCAAGAATGAAATGATCAAAACTTTGCACAAAGAACTGAAGCCTCTGGTGAAAGAAAAGGGCGACACCGATTTGAAACGCGTTGTTAACCAACTTAACATCAATGCATATCAGGATAAAAACTGGAACACTTTCACTGAACAGTTTACTGCACTAAATCCCAGGTTTTACAAAGAACTAACCACCCAACATCCCGATCTTTCGAAGAGCGAATTGCGGCTCGCTGCACTTTTGCGTATCGGCCTCAGTTCAAAAGATATATCAAGCATGCTCAATATCAGCGAACAAGGCATAAAAAAAGCACGTTATCGCCTCCGCAAAAAAATGCAACTCGAAACCACCGACAACCTCGAATCAGAAATTTTGAAATTCTAAAGCCTATCAAAGTACTTGATCAGCGCGCAGGAAAATTCAGTCAGGTTTGCCATACTTTTTAAAGCATTCCATTATTTAAAAGCTATAACGGCGTCGGAAGTGGAATCAAATCAATCCACTTGTAGGGTGTATATGAGAAAATAACACCCATTGTTGGTGCCGATCCGGTTTAAATAAGATTAAATTTTTGTCCAGCAACGTCCATTTTCACCCGTTGCGCTTAACAAAAAGATTACAACTGAAAAATCAGGGGCAATGACTTCCTAAAACCCAATTATTATAATAAAAAAATCAATTATTTCCTTTTATTATTATATTTTCAGACAGGATATTCAGGAAATCACTGCTGCCGTAAACGGGTATTTCTGAGAAATAAAAATCAGACTGATTTTCGGTGATGATACATTCACATTCCGATTTTAAAGCTGAATAAAGTTATAATCCATCTTCAAAATCTTCTATTTGGGGATTGTTCAGAGATTTTCTGGTGATTTCGTCATCAATAGTTGTCACCGAGATGTACTCGGCCATTTTCTGAATTTTCGCCAGTGCCGGTCTTCTACCCGATTTCTTTTCTGCAAAATAAAAAGCGATAGCAAGGCAAAGTGGCGATGTGTACAACTTGTATTTCTTTTGATTTGCCAAACTCAAAATGCGGGCCGCAGCATCGTAAAGCGGATATTCGCGGTTTAATACAGCTACCAATAGATTGGCATCTATAAAGATTTTCATTTCCGGGTTTTTAAGTAGCCGGATTTGAGCTGTTTTCTGCTTTTAGATTTGGTGTAAGTGGATTCTGGCTCCGAAACTTCCTGCACCCAATTTGCAATAGGGAAATCATCCATATGCGTGTAATTGCCAGATGTAATCTGACGGTACAGAAATTCCGTCAGCCGTGAAAGACTTATGTTTTGCTTTTGGGCAAATGCTTTGGCCTTTTCAATGACTTCACTGTCAAAGGCCATGGTGATTTTTGAGTCCATTTCAGTTATCTTTACGACAAAGATAAAAATTTTATACGTACGACAAAAAGTCTTAAGGATCTTTTCCTTACTATCATTAAATCCGGTACCGACTCATCAGGCCTCACCACCCAAGATCCCTTACTCTGTACCAGGCTAAAAACCCAGCCTGCGGGAGGCAGGTAAACACTAAAAACTATCACCCCCGCATCACCTTAAAAGCATTGATCAACCCATTGGTACTCGCGTCGTGGCTATTCACCAGGTCTTTTCCGTCGAGTTCCGGCAGAATTTTTCCAGCCAACACTTTCCCGAGCTCCACGCCCCACTGATCAAAACTGTAGACATTCCAGATAATGCCCTGCACGAAAATCTTGTGTTCATACATGGCGATCAGGCTGCCGAGCGTGTGCGGATCGATTTCTTTTACCAGGATGGTATTGGTGGGCCGGTTGCCCGGAAATGTCTTATGCGGCGCGAGTTTGGTAATTTCTTCGGAGCTCACACCCTTGTCTTTAAGCTCGGATATGACTTCATCCCGCGACTTGCCGCGCATCAGGGCTTCCGTCTGAGCGAAATAATTCGCCATCAATTTGGCGTGGTGATCGCCTATGGGGTTTTGACTTTTTGCAGGAGCGATAAAATCACAGGGAATTAATTTTGTTCCCTGGTGGATCAATTGATAAAAAGCGTGTTGACCATTCGTACCAGGTTCACCCCAGATGATGTGGCCGGTTTCGTAGGTCACAGGTTTGCCATTCCTATCTGTCGACTTACCATTGCTCTCCATATCGCCCTGCTGGAAATAGGCAGCGAAGCGGTGCATGTATTGATCGTAAGGCAGGATGGCATGGCTGGCCGCACCAAAAAAGTTGTTGTACCAGATTCCCAGCAGGGCGAGTATTCCCGGCATGCTGCGGGCGCCTTCCTTCCGGAAATGATCGTCCATGGCAGCGGCGCCTTTCAGCAAATCGGAAAAATGATCGTAACCGATCCCCAGACATATCGGCAATCCTATTGCCGACCAAAGCGAGTACCGCCCCCCTACCCAATCCCAAAACCGGAACATATTTGCAGTGTCGATACCAAATTCTTTTACCGATTTTTCGTTGGTCGAGAGCGCCACAAAATGTTTGGCGACAGCCGCTTCATTACCACCGTTTTCCAAAAACCATTTTCGCGCACTGTGTGCGTTGGTCATCGTCTCCTGCGTGGTAAAAGTCTTCGAAGCAATGATAAAAAGCGTCGTTTCGGGATTGATTTTTTTGAAAGTCTCTGCGATATGCGTTCCGTCCACATTGCTTACAAAGTGCAATTTGAGATGGTTTCCGAATGATTTCAGTGCTTCCGTCACCATTACCGGACCGAGATCCGAACCCCCGATACCGATATTTACGATGTCCGTGATTGCTTTTCCAGAGTGGCCTTTCCAATCTCCGCCGATCACTTTTTCCGAAAAGGATTTCATTTGCGCAAGCACTTCCCGCACATCGGGCATCACGTCTTTTCCGTCGATTTTTAAAGGCTCATTTCCCTGATAACGCAAAGCCGTGTGCATCACCGCGCGGTTTTCCGTTTGGTTGATGGCTTCGCCGTTGAAGCAGGCTTCGATGGCTTCGGTGAGTTTACATTCGTCCGCCAAGGCATACAAATCGTTCATCACCGATTCGTCAATCCGGTTTTTGCTGTAGTCGAGAAGGATGTTTTCGAAACATTTGGTGAACTTGTTAAACCGCTCCGGATCGTTTTCAAAAAGGGTTCGCATCGGTGTTTTTTCAAAACGGGCGAATTGATCTGTCAGTTTTTTAAAGGCTGCAGTCCCGGTAAAATCGATATTTGGCAACATGGTTTAGGCGTTTCGGTTGATGCAATTCAGGTCGTCAAATGCGCTTTTCAAACGGGTTACAAAACTCTCTTCGCCCTTGCGCAGCCATACCCGCGGATCGTAGTACTTTTTGTTTGGCTTGTCACTGCCTTCGGGATTCCCGATCTGACTTTGCAAAAAGCCTTCATTCTTTTGGTAATATCCGCGGATGCCATCCCAGAAAGCCCACTGCATATCGGTATCAATATTCATTTTGATCGCGCCATAAGAAATCGCTTCACGAATTTCCGCCTTCGAAGAACCGCTTCCGCCGTGAAATACAAAATTCACGGGTTTCGCTCCGGTGCCGAAATGTTTCTGGATATGCTCCTGCGAATTGTGCAGAATCACCGGTTTCAGCGATACATTGCCCGGTTTATAAACGCCGTGCACATTTCCGAAAGCTGCTGCAATGGTGAAATTGGGCGATACCTTGAGCAACTCTTCATAGGCATGCGCCACTTCCGAAGGCTGGGTGTAGAGTTTTGAACTGTCAACATCACTGTTGTCAACCCCATCTTCTTCCCCGCCTGTCACGCCCAATTCGATCTCGATGGTCATACCCATTTTGTTCATGCGCTTGAAATAGGTTCCGCATGTTTCGATGTTTTCTTCCAGGTCTTCTTCGCTCAGGTCGAGCATATGAGAACTGTATAGCGGTTGTCCGTTGGCTTTGAAATGTTTTTCACCGGCGTCGAGCAATCCGTCGATCCAGGGTAGCAATTTTTTCGCAGCGTGGTCTGTATGAAGAACCACTGGTACACCGTAAGCTTTCGCCATTTCGTGCACGTGGAGCGCGCCGGAAATTCCGCCTACGATGGCACCTTTCTGGCCTTCGCTTGTTACGCCCTTTCCGGCAAAAAAATGTGCGCCCCCATTTGAAAACTGAATAATAACGGGTGAATTGAGTTCTCTGGCTGTTTCCAAAACTGCGTTCACTGAATTTGTACCGATTACGTTTACAGCAGGCAAAGCATAGGCATTGGCTTTGGCATCGTTAAACAGGTCTGTGACTTCCTGTCCGTGGAGTACACCGGCTCGAAATTTTTTGCTCATAATATTTTGGTTTATAGGGTTTGTTCGTATCCTTTGATGATCAACTGCGCTGCCGCAGGGTTCGTCGCCAAAGGTACATTATGCACATCACATATGCGCATCAGCATAGCGATGTCAGGCTCGTGGGGATGCCTGTCCAGTGGATCACGAAAGAACATCACGCACTGTACTTTGCCTTCGGTGACCATGGCAGCGATCTGGGCATCACCGCCCCGCGGACCCGATTCCACTTTGATTACGTCCAGTCCCGCCCGCTCCACATGTGAGCC
>JBGTLS010000020.1:0-2711 GCA_041744015.1 Cryomorpha sp.
TTTCGGTCAATTCCAAATTTGGCACCCTTTCCAATTTCCAGATGCTCAATAACCAGACTGCTACTTGCATAAAACAAAGGCTCATTAGGGTCTTTAAAAGCATGCACACTCACGGGAAAGATGTTCACAAAAGCCTCCGGCCGACCAAACGGCATTTCGCCCATCAACACCTTTGTCACAGTATGTGTAATTCCCTGATAATCCGCATCTCTATCAAATTCCATATCATTAAATTTTTAATTGTATCCCAAATGCCAAATCCCAAATCGCAAATCGTACATCCCAAATGGCTAAAATTGAAGCAAATCCGTCGACAGCGCAATAAAATACCGCCCATTATAAAAAGGCCTGAATCCCAACGCCTCAGCCCTCCCTCCAAGTTTTGGCCTTGCCAATTCAAAATCTTCAGTGAAATTGGGATAACCCGCATCCAAATAATCGCCTATTTCCCGTTCCCACCCCTTATAAAATTGACTCGGTTCAATACAACAAATCCATATCCCAGGAAAGTCAATCGCCATTTGCCTGAATAAATCCGTAGTAAGTTTTCCGTGCTGATGGCTTTCTTTCACTTCCAGATCGTTGATGACGTAGACATCATTAAACAAGTTATCTTCAATTCCAATGAGATTTTTCAGCCTGTCAAGAAAATACTTTCCTGGCACCATTTCTTTATACATTTCCGTGTTTAGCCCTCCCAAAAGCCCTTCATAGAAAAAAACATCTTTATCCCGGCAACCCGCCTCATATGCCCTTTGAACTTCAATCCTGTTCAATGTGCATTGCGCATATCGATATGGATCTAAACGCTTATCCCTGTATTTTACAACATGTACATAAATCTCTTTATAAAATGGATGAATACGATATTCCCGGACCGTATCATGCCTGTATATCTGCACCTGATTATACCGCACCTCAAGCCTCAGCTTTTTCACCTTACCTTCCGAAGATTGTTTTGTTTTTATTTTCCCTTGTATTTTCATCTTTTCCATTATTTATGCCGCAATTCCAAATCGCAAACCGAGCTACGCAGGAATGAGTTCACGGGCGTAAATCGTAAATCGCAAATCGCAAATCGTACATCGCAAATCCCAAATATTACGTGACCTAATCAAACCACATCTTAAACCGCACATTCCGCTGAGTCCAAAGCTTCCCCGCCACCAAATACGGAACCCCTACCAATGAATGAAATTTCATTTCAATCAGTTTGGTTTTCAAACATTCGTCCAGCTTACTCGAGATGATCAGTATACATCGGGAACGACCCAGATGCCGGTCTAGTTCTTTAAATAGAAAATCAACATTTGATTCAAATGAGGCATCCGCAGATACTCTGAGACCATATATCCAAACAATCATTTGAACAGGTTCAGTTTTCCCAACTGATTTGCTTAGGTAATAGAGTCGATTAAGTCTGTCATCCCTGCCAAAAATATGGTCAACCATCTTCAGCAATCCGGGAATTCTCCAGCTTGATCTGGAACTCACAGGCAGCTTCTCCATCGCTTCTACAGATAGAAATGTCATCTCAGCGGAAGATATGGGTAGACCGGCAATGTTATGACTGCTATGATCTTCCACATACATGAGCTTCATTGCGTTTGTATGTCCATGACTGTCTTTCCACAAGAGCAATTGCTCCTTCCATTTGAAATTTCCAACTTTCGTTATCCTTTTCATCCGGTTTCGTTTTCGTCTCGGTTTAAATGAGGCAAACGCCTCTCTCCAATAGCCTTAAAGTGTTCATAAACCCGCTCTATTGGGATGCCTGTGGCAAAACAAAATTCCTCAATGGTAATGTATTGCCCTCTTTCTTTCTGGTATTGATTTCTCAATACTTGCAGCTTTTTTCTGGCAGCACGGTCGCTCACACCGCAAATCAGGATTATATCCGATGTGTAAATTACTGCCCTGTAGAACATCGTCTCCATATTCTTTTTATTTTATCAACGTTCAACAATATTAAATTAGTGTAAAACAAACATCAATTATGCCATGCTACTTCCTGATCCATAACAGCATTACATTATAATCATCCCATTTATAAAATAACCCAATAATTGATTTTTTACTCAAATTACTGATTACCAATATTTCTCTATTCTGAATAAAATCAACAGGCCAAGTTTAAAAGCGCCAAAAACCACCAATGCGGCAAAAACGGCATTTTCGGCAATTTCCACCCACCCATGCCAAAACCCTTCATTTCAATCAAAAAAATCACTATGAATTTTCATCATACAACAAATCCCAAATCGCACATCGCACATCGCAAATCACACATCGTAATTCGCAAATCATAAATCCCAAATTAATCTCAACTCAATTCGCCACTTACTTCATACCAACTCCATACTAACTCCATACTAACTCCATACCATCTCCTATGACTTACATAAAAAATACACTTTTCAGAACAAATGTGCCGGGTTGATCTTTTTTAATCAAATATGGAATTAATTACACATAACGTCCTGATATGGAGAATATAGCTCTATTTGGCCAAGATGGTATCCCGACATAATTATTCAAAATATCCCTGCGTTATCACATCACTTCGGCATAGTGCTGAATATCATTTCAAGAAATATTCCCGAAAGGGATCTCAGTTCACTGAAATGAAAATTAATAATTAAAAACACCCAATATAATGGGAAAACAAATAGGAGTAGTGAGGATTCGCGGCACAGTCGGGAACCTCACAT
>JBGTLS010000021.1:0-7273 GCA_041744015.1 Cryomorpha sp.
TTACGTGCAGCAGATGATGAGTGCGCACAACGGAAAAATCGTGGTGAACAGCACCCCTGGTAAGGGAACGACTTTTAAATTGTATTTTCCCACTTCAGAAAACAGCACCTCTTGAGCAAAGCAAAAATACTTTTGGTGGAAGACGACCCGGGATTGGGGTTTGTCATTCAGGACAACCTCCTGCAAAACGGGTATGCCGTGCATCTCTGCCGTGATGGCAAGGAAGGTCTCATGCAATTTAATTCTCAGCCATACGATCTTTGCATTCTCGACGTGATGATGCCCAAAAAGGATGGTTTTGAACTTGCGCAGGACATCCGAAAGCTCAACTCAAAAGTGCCCATCATTTTCCTTACAGCAAAATCGATGGTGGAAGACAAGGTAAAAGGTTTTAAAGCGGGCGCCGACGATTACATTACCAAACCATTCAGCAATGAGGAGTTTTTGCTCCGCCTGGAAGCCATTTTGAAACGCACCTCAGGCGCTGAAAAGAAAGATGAAACGCCAAAGACGTTTACGATCGGGACGTACCATTTCGATCCGGAAAATTTCCTGCTGAAATCCGGTACCTATTCTAAAACCCTCACCCGCAAGGAAGCCGGTATCCTGAAATTGCTCTGTGAGCGCCGCAATCAGGTGATCGAACGCGAACTCATCACCAACCTCGTGTGGGGGGACGACAATTATTTCGTGGGGCGCAGCCTGGATGTTTTCATCACCAAGTTGAGGAAATACCTTTCCGAAGATCCTTCCGTGAATATTTCAAATGTGCACGGGGTGGGGTTTAAGCTGGAAGCCTGAGTATCCTCAATTCATCATTCTACCACAAGTTTTCTGGTATGCACTCCGTTGTTGATGTGCGCTGCAATCAGATAAACGCCGGTGGAAAGGTGAGCAGTGTTAATTTCAAATCTGTTGTCGCCTGTTTCTAAATTCGTTTTCAGAAGACCTTCAACAAAGCGCCCATCCAATTGGTATAGCGAGAGTATCAGGTGATCCGCCTTTTCGGATTGCATGCTGAGCGTGAAATGGGAACTGGCCGGATTTGGAAAAATATGGATAGCGGCATCCTGTCGATCGTTGAAGATAGAAGCACCTGCGCTAACCACGCCGCTTGAATATTTATAAATGGTATTGGCACCCAGATACAGATTTTCTTCATCGATCATAAAAAATCGATTTCCATTACTGCCCATCCCGCCAATATTCCAGGAATTTCCACCGTCACTTGTAAAATGAAGTGGACCGTTATGACCTGTTCGAAATCCCAATGATTCGTTCATAAAAAATACATCCTGTGTCATACCGTAAAAATCAATACTTCGAGCCTGGAAAGATTCGCCCATGTCCTCACTCCAGATATAATCGATTGCATCCAATTGCATTGGTGACTGATGGGAGCAATATACCTTTTCCGGATTTCCGGGAAGCGTATGCACTTTCCAAATATAGTCTTCCGGGTTGTCGGAGTTGTATACTGTGTTCCATGTTTCTCCACGGTCGGTCGTTTTCAATAGCACGGCACCTAAGTCATTTTTTCCTCCAATAAATCCGGTCGTGTCGTTTACAAAATAGACATCAACCAGCGCGGTGGCAAATTCGCTCATATCGTGATATGTCCAGGTGGTTCCAAAATCCGTGCTTATGATGTAATAAGCCGGTCCAAACCAGGCACCTGAAGCAAATATGGTCCCGTCGTCAAAAGCGTGCATTCCACAAATTCCGGGTATGTCAAATTCGAGTTCCACCACTTCCCAGTTTGAGCCGCCGTCCACGGTTTTCAACAAAGCATTTTCGAGGGAGCCGCAGAAACCCGTGTCTGCATTAAAAAATTCGATACTGCGCAGGTAGTAACTGCTATTGGTATAAATAACTTCCACTGAATCACCCTCATTTGTGATTTTCAATATGCGTCCGGCGCCATCACAGACGTATCCCAGATTGGAATTCAAAAAGAAAATATCTTCAGTGCGCGCGCTGTTTGGGTTGGGAGGAGAGATGGGCAAGAATCCCTGGGCATAAATCATGACAGTTGCCAAAAAAAATAGTGTAGATAGAATAATTCTCATTGCTTTATTTTTTTGTGAAAAATATGGAGAAATGAGAATGTTGAATAATTTTGACCTCAAATGATTACCTGATTATTTACATGTCCGAAAACAGATGTTTCATACGTAATTTAACCAGAATTGAGCTGCAGTAAAGGGCGGGACAGACGTGTGAATTATTATGGAACCTCTAATCCGCAACCTGTTTACAGAAGCATAATAAAAAAATCATTATCGGCCGCTTTTTTGTCATTTAGGATCTCGCAAAATCCAAAAGTGGTTGATAATTTCCCTGATCAGCTCCTTTGACGGCTTCCAGATAAATATCCCGTACCTTACCCTGAGGAATTAAATTTCCCGCTCCCCAGGTGAAAAAAGGCAGTTTGTACACATGATAAATTAGTAAGTCAGCCATCAATCTGCTATGTCGACCATTTCCATTGGCAAAACAGTGTATGCTTACAAGTCTGTATTTAAAGCGAATGGCTATTTCGTCAGGTGAAAAAGATTTATTCCGGATCCAATATAGGGTGTCTGCGCACAGTGCATTGAGAGCAATAGGAATTTGCCATTTGTCAATACCTAAGTTTTTGTTGGATTTTCTGAATTTTCCAGCCCACGCCCATATATCACTGTACATGCGTTTGTGCATGTTGCGAATAAATTTCTCAGACAGAATTACTTTTGCGTTAAAAGTTCTTCCCAGAACCCACTGTAAAGCGTCCTCGATATTCTGCTGTTCAAATTCGTCTAATTCCGCTCGGGTAGCAATTGTGGGAATCAATAGACCTTCTTTTTCATCTTCGTCTAAAGGAGTTTGTCCATCATTGTATTCCAGACTTAATCCCATAATGCTTTAGGAAGTTCTTGTTTGACGATTTTCGTTCTTTCTTCAATTGCCTTTTTAATACGCTGCTTAGAATTTTCCTGATCTTCAAGTTTCATAGAGTGTGAGGTTCGGGAAACTATTTTTCCAGCCAGAGCACGTGCCTTTTTGTCTATAAACTTTTCAAGGGTTCCGTCTTTGGGAACAAAACCGTAAACCAAATCCATGTCCAAAGCTCTCGCAATTTCCTTCAGTGACTTGAGCGTTATTGAGCCATCTATTTCACGTTTTTCAATCGAATGAACACTTTGTTTGGTTATCGAGAGTTTGTCTGCCAATTGTTGCAATGACATTCCCAATGCTGTGCGCAAAGCCTTTATCCATCCTTTTGGTGGTGCAGGTATTTGACGGGAAAGAGAGATAAGCTTTATCCTCGATTCAAGTTGCTCCAATTGTAGTTTCTTTTTATTCATTATCGCTTAAGGTAGGAATGGAATAAAAGTAAACCTAAATGTTGACAAAAGAAAGTATTTTGTCAACTTATGAACTGATAAATTTAGATAAAAGTAAGTCTATAGACTGACGTATATTTAGTTTATTGGTGATTTTGGAACATGTCTGACTTTTTTTCCCCTCTTTTCCAAAAAGAGCCATAAAGAGCACTTTCTCCTTAAGTTTTTGCTTTTCTCCAGTATCGATCCATTAAAAAGTGCTTTATGGTGCACTTTTCAAATGAAAAATTGATCATATCCTGGGAATGCCGTTGTAAATCAAATTATTTGAGTGACTTCAGGTAATTTGTGTTAATGTGGATGTACAAAAAAAGGAGCCTCCCGGCTCCCTTTTCAATCTCCAAAAAATCACAATTTTAGCTATCCTGATTTAAGCCGATAGCTTCTGCTTTACTTTATCAGCAACGAGTTTGGCGTCGGCTTTTCCCGCCAGTTTTCCGGTGGCAGCACCCATCACCTTGCCCATGTCTTTCATGCCGCTGGCTCCGGTTTCAGAAATGATCTGATCGATTATGGCGTTCACTTCGGCTTCACTTAATTGTTTGGGAAGATATTCTTCGATCACCCCAGCCTGATATTCTTCCACCTCAGCCAAATCTTTCCGGCCTTGCTGGTTGAATATTCCGGCTGATTCCTTCCGCTGTTTGTGCAACCTCGTGAGAATTTGCATTTCTGCCTGCTCGCTGAGTTCCTTATCGCTGCCTTTCGTCGCTTCAAGCAGCAGGGCTGCCTTCACCGAGCGAAGGGCTTCGAGTTTCTCCTTTTCTTTGGCGCGCATGGCATCTTTGATGCTCTCGTTGATTTTATCTACCAGACTCATAGTTTCTCAAATTTAGATCGCAAAGATAACCGTTCTCAATTTGGATTTATCGTGTTCTTAATCAACGTTGTCGTGCAGGTAAGGATTGTTCGGGCGCAAACCTGTGCGTCGCTCTCCGTCTGCATCGCGCTCTTCCGTAAGCGAGTATCGCGATACCTGCGAGTCGCTGCTGTGAGGCACATTGTCGAGGCGTATATTGCGTCGTTTGTAAGCCGGCTCTTTCTCCAAGGCTGTGAGTCCTTCCGGGCTTTTCAATCTTTCGGAAATTTCTCTGAGGTTGCGAAGACGCTCACGGTTAAGTTGGGCGGCCACTTCGGCATTTACACGTGCCGTCAGGGCATCCTGCGAAGTTGACTCGCGCGTGGCTTCCGGTTCCGAAATTGCAGCCTTTTCTTCCTCGCCAAGTACGTAGTATGATTTATGTTCATCCTCTGCCGCTACTGTATTCTGTGCGGGTGGAGGTGTTTCGTCAAAGACTTCTTCACTTTCAGTTTCGGTCGGTTCGAAAAGATCGAATTTCTGAACCTGCTTTGGCTCCTCTTTCTCCGCACGAATGGCATCTTTTTCCACAGTCTTCAAATAGGGTTCTGGCACTTTTTCTTCCACCGGATCGGTGATCGTTTCTGAAAGGGCGCGGCTCACTTTTGGCGAAAGCTCATGCTGCAAAACATGTCGCACGGGTTCTTCCATCTCAAAACCGGTATCGGGCATGGATCGGAATCCGGTAGCGATGATGGTCACGCTGATTTTGCTTCCCAACGAGGCATCCACACCATGTCCCCAGATCACGTCGGCTGTTGAGCCGGCTGCATGCTGGATATAGTCGGTGATGTCGGAAATTTCGTCCATCATCACCTCGCTCTCGCCATACGTGATGTTGAGCAGGATGTATTTCGCTCCTTCGATGTTGTTGTCGTTGAGCAATGGCGATTCAAGCGCCTCTCGTGCTGCTGTAATGGCGCGGTCTTCACCTTCTGCGGTAGCCTGACCCATGATGGCCACACCGCTGTCTTTCATCACGGTGTTCACATCGTTCATATCCACATTGATGGCGCCGGTCACAGAGATGAGCTCTGCGATACCTTTTGCGGCTGTCGCCAAAACGTTGTCCGCCTGGGCGAAAGCATTTTGCAGAGACAGATTTCCATATATTTCTCTAAGTTTATCATTGCGGATTACCAACAATGTATCTACTGAGGCACGCATTTCCTTAAGGCCATCGGCGGCTTGTTTCATCCGTTTTTTACCTTCAAAGGTGAACGGGATGGTCACAATACCCACTGTCAAAATTCCCATGTCTTTTGCGGCTTTAGCAATCACGGGAGCGGCACCTGTACCAGTACCACCGCCCATTCCTGCAGTCACAAACACCATTGTGGTGCGACGGGCCAGGATCTCCTGGATTTCGTCAATGTTTTCAATAGCGGCATTCTTTCCCACTTCTGGAATTGAGCCTGCGCCACGGCCTTCGGTGAGGCTTTGGCCAAGTTGTACCTTCACCGGTACCGGGCTGATGTCCAGGGCCTGCGAATCAGTGTTGCATACAATGAAGTCTACACCTTTGATGCCCTGCTCGTACATGTGGTTTACGGCGTTGCTGCCGCCACCGCCAACGCCTATCACCTTGATGATAGAAGATTGGTCTTTTGGCAAATCGAACTGCATAATTTTGGATTTTTGGATTTTGGAGATATTGGATTCTTTTTGATTCAGTTATACATCGTCGTCGTCAAAAAATGTCTGACTCTTTGATATGATTTTGTCCAGAAAGCTCAGCTTGTCTTTGCTTCCTGCGCGAACCATGCCTTTTTTGCTGCGCGGTTTACTCTGCTTGCGTTGGCTGTGTGCATAACCTTTCAATACAAGACCGATTCCCGTGGCAAACATAGGGCTGGAGAGCTCTTCCGCATTTTCTTTTCCGAGGTGTTCTGTAGGATAACCAATCCGGGTTTCGAGACCTGAGAGGTATTCCACGAGCTGTGGCAGGTGTTTCAGTTGCGAACCACCACCTGTGAGCACGATTCCTGCGATCAGGCGTTTTTCATAACCCGAACTTTTGATTTCGTAAATCACCTGCTCGATGATTTCTTCCGTCCGCGCCTGGATGATATTCGCGAGGTTGCGCACCGATATTTCTTTTGGGTCGCGGCCGCTGAAACCGGGGATGCAAACAATTTGGTTTTCCATACTTTCGGAACTCAAAGCCGAGCCGAATTTCATTTTCAGTTGTTCGGCGTGCTTTCGCAAAATGCTACAACCCGAAGCAATGTCGTCGGTGATGATGTTTCCACCAAAAGGAATCACGGCTGTATGTCGGATTATTCCATCCTGAAAAATGGCGATATCCGTCGTGCCACCGCCTATGTCTACGAGTACCACACCGGCTTCTTTCTCTTCCTGATTGAGCACAGCTTCCGCTGAAGCGAGGGGTTCAAGCACGAGATCGCTTACGTCGAGGTTGGCTTTGCTCACACTTTTGTAAATGTTTTTCACGGCATTGACCTTTCCGGTAATGATGTGGAAATTGGCTTCAAGCCGGATGCCCGACATTCCGATTGGATCTTTGATACCCTGCTCATTATCTACAATGTATTCCTGTGGCAAGACATGGATGATTTCCTCACCTGGCGTCATCACCATTTGATTCATGTCTTCAATGAGGTTGTCGATATCGATCTGAGAGATTTCTTCTTCCTGGTCTTTTGCTTTTCGTGTAAGCATACCGCGGTGCTGAAGGCTGCGGATATGCTGACCGGCGATACCCACCAGCACTTCTCCGATTTCAACACCGGCTTTTTCGGTCGCCATGGCCACTGCGCGTTTCACAGAATCAACCGTCTGATTGATATTGCTCACCACGCCGCTCCGCACGCCGAGCGATTCCGATTTGCCGATACCGATTATTTCTACTTTGCCGTATTCGTTGATGCGCCCCACGATGCAGGCTATTTTGGTGGTGCCGATGTCTAGTCCTACGATGATTTCTGGTTCGTCCATTTCTTTACTTTTTTGTGCAAACAATTTGATCTTTGAATTTCAGGTTTATAGCGGTGTATTTATTCCAATT
>JBGTLS010000022.1:0-12698 GCA_041744015.1 Cryomorpha sp.
TTTCTTCCTGTGATGTCCCTTCCACTTAAAGGCATTGTGATTTGTGTGAAAGGCAGTGCGGGTGCGGAAACAAGTGGATTTCCGGGTGTGGTGTTCACGTCCGCCCAACCTGAAGGGCCATAAAAGCTGATATTGATGTTCGAAGCATTGCCTGTCACATCACCTGGTACATAACCCAGTTGACTTATCTGATAACCGTAAGAACCGGAGCTTGGATCTAAAGTCGGTTGAAAATACCTATTGAGATAATCAGGTGGAATATTTGGATTGGTGATATCAGGGTGCGCGGATTCATACATGGTCACAGAAACAGTTCTGTCCGTATTATTGGTAGTAAAAAAGACTGCAAAGGGCGTATAACCTGTTGCAGTTCCAATGGGGAATAGACAAGTTTGGTTATTTGTAGTTGGAATTGTCCGGATGATTCTTCCCGTTCCTGTTTGCCTGACATAACTGTTCAAGCTTCCACCAGACAAAGCAGCAGGGCCTGGTCTCAGGGTGGTGAGATTGTTGTTTCCCAAAATAAGCCTTCCGGTACTAAGGGTTAAAACACTCCCAGTTTCGTTGGGCAGTGATCTCGTGTCGTGTAGCGTGATATCCGCGTCTGAGGTTGTGGCCAGCGTGAGACTAACCGGACCATTGGTCGCAGGAAATTCCTTGTCGGTGGTAGTCAGAGAGGTGGCGCCATCGTAAATCAGCCTCGAATTGGCAGGGTCGTAATTGATATTGCCTGTACCAGAAATGCTTCCCCTGCGCATTGATAAAAAGGAGCCTGTGTTTACAGGTAAATTTCCAGTTAGCACAAATCCGGCGGGGTTTTCGAATCTGAAATTGATTTGCTCTGACAAGGTGCCTGCAATGTTGAGGTTTTGAGAAGAGGTTCCGTTGAAATTGAGAAGATGGTTTACACTGCTGGATGTTTCGGTCAGAGTAGTTCCAATGGCAATAAAGAGGTTTCCTTTGAGATTGATGATCCCTGTTCCGCTGTTTATACGTGCATATTCAAGACTACCAGCGTTTAGATTGAGAGAACCTTCGATATTCAATTCGCCACTTCCTGCTGCGTTTTCGACAAGCCTTAGAGTTCCTCCATTGATATTGACATTGCCGTTTACATTTAGCACCGCAGACGCGCCACTGTTGGTTAATTCAAGTCGGCCGTTTTGAATTTCTATGTCGCCACCAACATCTAATAATAAAGGAACTGTGCCCCCGGTAAGTCTCAGAGCAAAATTTCCTGTACTAAGAACTGTCAAATTACGACGAATAGTAGATAATGCCCCTAAAAAATTTATAGATCCTGTATTTTGATTAATGCAGTTATAGAGTAAGTCATAAAAGTTCTGGTTTACCCCAGTAAGGGTACCACCGACAGAGGTGTAACCAATAATTGAACATACTGATCCATCCATCCACGTACTTTGAGGAATTGAACCAATAGATGAAGTATGATTATGCTCATACAAACCACTCCCCGAAAAAGTCAGGTTGGCAACATTTCCATTCACCGTCCCCGCATTGCGTAAGGTTCCGTTTACAGTGATGGTAGATCCACCATTGTTTGCAGTGACAATCGCACCGGTCCCAACATTGAACACCACCCCTGCAGCGATCACGCTTGTCGTGTTGGCACCAAAAACAGCCGTATTTCCCGATAAGGGAATATTGATGCTGGAATTCAGGTTGAGAATGCCACCAGTTTTGATCGTGTTCAGCTGATTGATGTTTTCGGCAATATTGCTGCTAAACGTTTGATTTGATGAACCCGTAAAGCGCAATTGCCGACCATTGCAGTTAAATATTCCCCCGGTTTTTGTGAAATTCCCTGTGAGTTGGAGATCGCCATTGTTGACATTGCTGAGGGTGAAAGAACCGCCGGTGATGTTAACGTTTCCATTTACCGCAAGGGCTTTCCCCACCCCGGCTGTAAAAGAATAAGTACCGGCCGATTGCAGCGTTCCATTTACGGTTAGGAACCAATTATTTTGAATGACTGTTCCTCCGCTTTCTATTGTAAGGTTATTGATCACAGCATCGCCACCAACCAGAAGTGTACAACCATTCTGAACAAGAATATTGGAACTTGACATGTTGCCTGTAATAATCAGGGTGCCGCCTCCCACGGTAGTGGTTCCGGTATACGTTTGGACTCCGTAAAGACTTAAAATTCCGGCTCCGTTTTTAACCAGATTTCCGCTGCCGGAAATGGAATTCTGGAATCTGGTCCCGGCATAATTACCAGCGATGGTAAGGGTGCCACTTCCGAGGTTGATGATTCCGCCATTGCCGCTGCCGGTTTCTGCAACGGAGTTTACCGTAACGTTTTGACCATTGAGGTTGAAAATTCCCGGTGTGGAAATGGTGACATTGGTGACCGGATTTAGATTCCCGCCGGGCAAAATGATGAGGTCGCCATTAAGAATACTTGTGTTTCCGCTGTATGTCTGAATACCGGAAATATTTACATTCGAATTCTGTTGGATGGTAAGTCCACCTGTGCCGGAAATAACTCCGGAGATGTTCAGGTTGTGGTTGTTGTCCCCGTAGACATTGATTGAATTTCCATTGCTGATGATGTTGCTTGTAAAGGTGAGGTTTCCGGAAACGGGATTAAATTCTGAACTGGCAAACAGTTCGATTGAATTATTAAATGTATGATTGGCTGTGCTGGAATTCTCAATTTTGCAATTTCCGTTGTTTGGTCGAAATTCCAGTGCATTTCCAGTAAAGGTTCTGGCAGACGTAGCCCCCATTTCAAAAATCAATTCCCTTACGCGGTAACTTCGGCCGTTTAAGGTCATGGACGTATTATTATTGTGTCCTATTCGTACGAAATGTGGCGTCGTGTTATTGTCATCCGGATCTCCTTTAGGTATTCCGTCAATTTGATAAAACCACGGAAGTGGATTAACTCCCGAACCCCAATCGCCAGTTGTAGCCTCACTTCGACTAAAAACATTTTGCTGCCCGAAACAGGTCATTTCCTGACCTACCCCCCACAAAAAAAGAATTCCGAAACCGAACACCCGTATCCAACTCTTTATGCGCGAAAGTGAAAAAAATATAGAGGGAGTGAATAGTACTTTATTGGAGCGGGAGACTGACATCCGGTAAGCGGTTATGTTTAAGGGGGTAAATCAAAGATAATTGATTCTCCCATCTCAAAATGTGTCCGACAGTTAAACCCCGATTTTTTAACAATTGGAGAAATAAAAAAGGCGATACCCGAGAAGTACCGCCTTTTCCTGGTTCATAGACGACCTGATTTACTGCCCTAGTTTCATAATAGTATATTTTCCCATATTGCCATTTTGAAAAACCAGGATGTGGTATATACCCGGAGCGAGCTGGTTGGTGGGTATACTTTGGGTGATGGTGGTAATTTCACTGCCGAGATTACCTTGTGTGAGTTTCTGTCCTATACTGTTGTAAATCTGCCAGGTAATAGGACCTGTGCAGGTAGTGGTCAGATTGAGATTGAATGCCGTGGTATGGGGGTTCGGATAGATGGATACGGACATACATTGGTTCATTACCGTGGCATGCGGATTTACATTTGCCCCGAGTGTTTCTATTTGTACTTCGGCTATGCCGGAACAATTACCACCCCAATTGGTAAGTCCTGTAATGATGACATACCGGGCTGAATCGCCTCCAAAACTACCCATGTATTGTCCCTCATAAGTGGAAGTCCCACTGGCTTTTGCCAGGGTGTAGGTATTCAGATGGGTCCAGGAAGACCCGTCCTTGCTGTAGTCGATGGACACCTGCTGGAAGCCATCGTTGAGGCGCTGGGGATCATTGATATTCCACAATTTAAAATGTCGCACTTTGTACTTGTGCCCAAAATCATACATGATCCAGTGGCTGTTGCCCCGGATCGGGTTTGGATTGGGACGGGTTTCGCACGAAATCCAGCCTTCATTCCAGGAAGTGTTGTGGCGGTCGGGATAACATTGTCCGGAGACATTCAATCCGGCAATGATTGCAAAGAAAAAGAACAGATTTTTCATTAGTTGATGGGATTCAGAAAGCCGATGGGAAATCCTCCGCCTGCTGTATTGAAAAAATTGGGGAGATCCGGGAAAATGTCATTCACATCACCGGGAGAAATTCCGAACCAGAGCGCGAGCTCGCTGAGGTAGGTTGTGGAGGATGTGGTTGGAATCACCACACCGCGCGGCAACATCAGGTTATTATCCATCGAGAGGGTGGGGTAGTTTCCAAAAATCTGACCCCCATTCACCGATCCACCCATCACCATCATGTTACCACCCCATCCGTGATCGGAGCCATTTCCATTGGATGTAAGCGTACGTCCAAAGTCTGATATGGTAAATGTGGTCACGCCTGTTGCTACCCCCATGTTTTGCAATACAGTTTGAAATTCGCCGAGTGCTTTGCTGAGTTCCGGCACTTTGTCTTCCTGAGAAGTGAGAATGTCATCGTGGTGGTCCCAGCCGGTATAATTAATAAAGAAAGTTTGACGTGTAAATCCCAGACTCTCGCGCGCAGCGATAATTCTGGCAACAGATCTGAATTTTTGGGAAAGCGCTCCTGAGGAAAAATTCGATGAAAATTGAGGTACACCGATCAGTGCCTCGGTTAATTGATCCGCACCGGATTTACCATTTTTTAGGGTAGTGATATATGTTTTTTCAAATAAATCCTGATATTCTTTATCGAGTATATTGTCGATTGCAAGATTTCGCTGGATATGATAATTGACATCGCTGGGTCCGTATCCGGATAGCCCGAGGTTATCTGTGGACTTGATTGCAAATCCGGCTCCTGAAATTCCGGATTGAAAAGGGTTTGTTCCATCCAGAGAAATTCCCATATTGATAATCTGATTCGTATTCTGGCTTTGTACCAAATCCGCAATTCTGCCACCCCAACCATATGAATTTTTTTCTCCTGGCCTTCCGGTTTGCCAGTGTTTGGCCTGATCGGAATGCGAGAATAATCCCAATGGAAGTGGTTTGGAATTGGCGAGGTATTGTGCCTTGGTTACAGGTTCTACAAGCGTTCCAATATTGCTGATAAAAGAAAGTTTCCCGCCATTAAATAGCGATCGAATTTCAGGCATTGATGGATGCACACCATACAAATGTCCATTTATGGCTGTGTGATTTAAATTGAGAATATTGTTTTGTGGGATGGCAAGGTTACTACGCGTCGTAGCATAAGCCTGGTATGCCGAATTGCTTCGAGGTATCAACATGTTGTGTGTATCAGCCCCCCCGTTCATCAATACGCATACAAGGGCGCGGTAATCGCCGGATGAAGACACGCCTTTATCCAGCGCTGCTGCAGCTATCGCTTTCATATTAATGAGGGAAGAAAAAAGGGTGGTACAACCCAGAGCGGCGCAACCCGAACGGTATATGAAATTGCGTCTACTAATGCCAGATTTCTTATTATGAGGCGTCATATTTTTTATTTAAGAATTACGTATTCTGGTAAGATCATTACCAGATATAATGCTATATCAGTTCGTTGTGGGAGGTTGAATGCCGGATTATTTAAAGCCAACATGGCTGTTCGAATATGTTGTCTGTTCTGATCTGATAATCTTCCAGCGGTTAAAAGTATATCCAGGTGATTTATTAATACTTCCGGATCCCGGGCCATCGCACCGTAGTGCGCTTTATCTAACATGACTATCTCTGGCCTTTCGATGGGATTAAAAATCTTTCCGATGCGGGTCCATTCGTCTACCTGATTTACATAACCAAGACTTGTTGAGGCATTGTGAATTTGAAATTCAGGACCTCGAAGATCCATGGCAGTGAGGTCACCCTGCGGTTCATGTTCCGGTTGATAAAAGTTAAAAACACTGGGTGAACTGAGCGAGAGGTGATCAATGCTGGTCAGAAGGTGGTAACCACTTGACCAGTAATTACCATCGGGAGCGATTTTTTTCACCGCTCTTGCATATTGCGTAAAGCGATTGTGGGGCGATTTTAATTTGCCCTGACCAGGATCGTTTTGCCACAGGCAATCCCGTGCTTCTTCATGCAGGAGGATAGCCTTTACTACTGCCAGGAGGTCACCTCTCACTCCATTCCCATTGTTTGCAAACACGCCTGCCACATCTGCCACGTATAGTGTGGACGGATTTGATTTTACCAATTGTTGAATGAGTCGTGTGGCTATGAAGGGCCCGACATTCGGATGTTGAAATATGATTTCAATTGTCGCATTAATCTGCTGCATGCCAGTAAGGCTGGCCGATATCGTTTGCCCGAAGATTGTGCGGGACCCAGGTTCGTGTTGGTCATCGTACATGGCCATCGGTGTGAGGTAATCGAGCTGGTTTCTTTGGATTAAGAATGAAGTTACTGCACCTGAGCTGGCAGCCTCCGACGTTACATTGCCGGCGCCCAGTCCTGTAAATACTTTTGAAAGTTCGCGAACATCCGAGGGCGTGTAGGATTGAATTTCCTTATTTTGGGCATTCAAAACCGGTGTGCCATCGGGATGTAGATTTACCAGACCTATACTGAACAATTGAAGAAGTTCACGGGCGTAATTCTCATCCGGATATGTATTTTCAATCACATTTGTTTTGGGATTGCGAAAATGACTCAGATATACTCCCATGGCTGGATGTACTGAGACATCTTTCATGAGTGTTTTAAAATTCCCAAGAGAATTTCGCATTAACATATCGAAGTAGGATGCAAAAGGACTGCTCTCGGTTCTGATAACAGAGTTCGTAGAGATAACAAAAATCTCACTCAGAGCCTGTGCTACGCGCTGTCGTAAAACATCACTCCTGGTGAGCGCAGCCTGCCATAAAGCATATTGAAAATGACGTGTGTGGAGAAAGAGATCATTCGGATTTCCACCATTTTGCACATGAAAGTTAAATGCTGCCGTCCTGATCTGAGAAGTCAAACTATTAAAATTTGTACGCGGCAAAGACGCCTGCCAGTCTATCCATCCTTCAAAATCATTGGTGGCCGCAAGTGATTCGATTTCTTCTATTGTGCCACCGAATGCAGCCTGAACCAAAAAACGGGATGCCTCCATGCGTTTTGCGTCAAGTCCGCCTCCATCGAGGGTCCGCATCCCTGTAGCGTTGCGGTTCCAGTTTGGTTGAGAATAGTCACTGCTCGTGGTTACCGTGATGCCCTGACTGTTTCCAGCTCCAATATAATTTTCGAAAACAGGCATCTGGCCTGCGCTGGGAAAGGTGGAACATAGGAAACTGATGAACAGCGTCGGGAAGAGTAATAGTCGAAATGAGCGCATAGCGAATACGGTTCTGACAAATGAACTCAAATTACGCATACGCGTTCAATTGGTTACAGGATTGCGGTGGTTTAATGAAAATTGTCCTGTTACCTATGCATGCAGCGCAATATTCAATTGCCGGATGAAAATGAATTTGGTCTTCGAGTGCCACAAATCAACACAAAATATCTTGAACTGGAGCATTATTGGATTTCTATAATCTTTAAACAAAATTTGTGATATTTCTGAACCTCAGTAAAAGCGCTAATTACAAGCCAATAAGGTGTTGAAAAAAAATTTCAAAATCCTTGAAATTTAACATTTGGGGTCTTTTAGCTGTTAAAGCTATCCATAATCCATTCGTGCGAATTGGAGGTGGTTTGGTCTCGTTTTAAACTGTATTGATCGAGGATTTTAAGAAACGATTTAAATGTTCAAATCTTCGCCAAAATTCTTTCCTTTTGACAAAAACTGCCAACAAATGGCAACCGAATGACTTTTTTTGTTCAACCAGGTGTCATTCATCTCAAGTTTCGAAATTCCTCAACGTATTTGTGCATATTTTTAACCCTTCAATTTATTTGCACTCAATCAGCCGAACCCATGTATGTTAGAATAGCCATCTTCATTTTCTTTGTATTGAGATTTTTGCCCGTCGCGGGACAACATAATTTTACACTTTCGGATACGCTCAGGGGAAGTATCACTCCAGAAAGAGCCTGGTGGAACGTGATGCACTATGACATTGCAGTGGAACCCGACTTTGAAACCAAATCAATTCAGGGGCATAATATTTTGTCGTTTGTGGCAACTGCTTCGGGAGATGTGATGCAAATTGACCTCCAGGAACCTATGGTGATTGATTCTGTACTTTACGGAAGTGAACTCCTGAATCTTTCAAGATTGAAGAATGTATACCTCATTCAATTGAACAGTATAGTATCTCCAGGCGATTCCGGGAAATTGCATATCCACTTTTCGGGTATACCACGGGAGGCACGCACACCGCCCTGGGACGGCGGATGGATATGGACGCGAGATAATCGAGGAAATCCCTGGATGTCAGTGGCATGTCAGGGTCTGGGGGCCAGCGTATGGGTTCCCTGCAAGGACCATCAAAGTGATAAACCCGATCGTGGAGCTTCATTGACGATCATCGTCCCGGATACCTTATCGGCAGTCGGAAATGGTAATCTTGTATCAAAAACTCCATTAGACAGAGCCCGTGCCGCCTGGAAATGGGCGGTGACAAGTCCCATCAATTCATATAACATCATTCCATATATCGGCAAATACGCCCACTGGCAGGAAAAATACCTGGGAGCGAATGGCGAATTGGACCTCAATTTCTGGGTTTTAGAAGACAATCTTGAAACAGCTAAAAAACATTTTGCGCAGGTTCACACCATGTTGGATTGTTTTGAGGAATGGCTCGGGCCCTATCCTTTCTATGCGGATGGATACAAACTGGTCGAGGCACCCCACCTCGGCATGGAACATCAAAGCGCCATTGCCTATGGCAATAAATACAGAAACGGATACATGGGCCGGGACCTCTCCCAGTCGGGATGGGGGATGGGTTGGGATTTTATAATCATTCACGAAAGTGGACATGAATGGTTTGGAAACAGCATCACATCATCAGATATCGCTGACATGTGGATACACGAAGGGTTTACGGCTTATTCTGAAACCATTTACATACAGTGTCAACACGGCGTGGAGGCCGGAAATGCCTATGTAACCGGGACCCGAAAACTGGTGCAAAATGACGCCCCGGTGATCGGACCTTATGGCGTCAATCAGGAGGGTAGCGGTGATATGTACTATAAGGCTTCCAACATGATTCACACCATTCGTCATGTCGTCGATAACGATTCTCTGTTTAAAGAAATGATGCGCGGTCTGAATAAAACGTTCTACCATCAAACTGTAACGACAGGGCAGGTGGAAGCCTGGTTGACCAAAATAGCTCAAAAAGACCTTTCGAAAATTTTCGATCAGTATTTGCGCACCACGCAAATTCCCGTTTTGGAATACAGACGGGAAGAAAAGGGTTATGCTTACCGCTGGGCGAATAGTGTTCCGGATTTCAATATGCCGCTAAGGCTTTCCGATGGCCAATGGCTACTCCCCACTACCACCTGGCAAAAAGTCAATATTGATCTGGGTACCAATGATGTTCAAATAGATAAAAACTTTTACTCCACCACGAGGGAGGTGATGTAATGCTAAAATAATTAGCAAAATTAACAAGCGATCGTGCCGATTGATCCGGACAGAGATGTATCTTTCAGACTTGAATATTGTCTCATCTTATGTCGACTCCACATCACATCAAAGGCCGGGGCGCCCAGCACAATCCGGCCAATAAGTTCTCGCAGAAAACCTATGTGAGGGCTCATGAAGAGGGCATTGACCTGGCAGATGATGAAGGAGAGGACAAAACTACATACATAGATGTATTTCCAAAGTCCATTGTAAATAATGTCGCCAGCCCGGATGTGGGAATGGATTTTTCGCTCAATCCATATCAGGGTTGCGAACACGGCTGTGTATACTGTTACGCGCGCAACACGCATCCATACTGGGGATATTCGGCAGGGGTGGAGTTTGAGCAAAAAATTCTGGTAAAACAAAACGCGGTTAAATTACTGCGGGACAAACTCGACAATCCCAGATGGGTGCCCCGCAGTATCGCCCTTTCGGGAAATACCGACTGTTATCAGCCTATCGAACGGAAGCTGAGAATAACAAGAAGTCTGCTGGAAACTTTTTTGGAATACCAGAATCCCGTCGGAATTATTACAAAAAACGCACTCATTCAAAGAGATACAGATGTTTTGAAGGCTCTTGCGGAAAAAAATCTGGTCAAGGTGGCCATTTCGATCACCACCCTGAATGAGGAATTGCGCCGGGAAATGGAGCCCCGCACCGCCACCATTGCTCAACGGCTCGATACCGTCTCTGCGCTTTCGCAAAATGGAATCCCGGTGCAGGTGATGATGGCCCCCATCATTCCAGGATTAAACAGCCATGAGATTTTACCCCTGGTAGAGGCTTGCGCCAAACACGGCGCTATGCAGGTAGGCTACACCGTAGTGCGTCTAAACGGCGACATCGGTGAAATTTTCGAGCGGTGGATTCGTCAGGCCATGCCCGACCGGGCGGATAAGGTGCTTCATCAGATAGCCGAAGCCCACGGTGGAAAACTAACAGACAGCCGATTCGGGAAGCGCATGAAAGGAGAAGGAAATTTTGCAGATATGATCAAACAAACGATGGAAATCGCACGGTCAAGATTTCTCTCCGGGCGGGAAATGCCCGCATACGATTTTACACGCTTCCGTCGCCCTGAGAAGGGTCAACTCAGTTTATTTGTCTGAAGTGTTCACATTCCGTACATGTGTCGATATACAATTAAAAACCGTTGAACCCCTTAAATCCTGAAAACGGCCTTCCATGAAATAATGCGAAATCCAGTTGCTTTGCATGACGTATTTCTTTATCATTGGTAGCCATATCATTGACATAGCATTTTGCGAGATAAAAAACAGGATTCGTCAGAAACGGCGGAGATATTAAGGAAGTTTGCGGATAAAGACCATCGGGTCCTGGAACTGGTGTACAAGAAAAATTACCCTTCTGTATTGCATTATATTTTGAAAAACAGCGGAGATGAAAATGATGCAAGAGATATTTTTCAGGAAGCGCTACTCGCCACCTGGCTCAATGTCTCTGAAGGAAGATTTACCACACAAAGTGGATCTTCATTGGGAGGGTATATTTTTCAGATCGCCCGTTTCAAATGGCTCGACAAACTGAAATCAACCACGCATCGATCAGTTATGCGCATCGTGTCAAATGATATTGCTCAGGTTGCAGAGTCGGAAACGGAGATGGAATTGAGACATCTTCAGGAGACACGCATCGCAGAGATGGAGTCGATGTATCAGAATCTGGGAGAAAAATGCAAAGCTATTCTAACCCGGTTTTATTATGAGAAAAAAAGTCTGGCTGAAATTGGGGCAGAACTCGATTACGATCCTGACACCTTAAGAACCCTTAAATACCGTTGCATGATGCAATTGCGAAAAATGTACGATGCAAAAAAAGCGGTCAATAAAAAACAAAATGAATTCTGACAGAGATATATCTATAAATGATTTTGAGAGAATAGAAGCCTATTTATTGGGCACAATGGATGCTGTCGATCGGAATCAGTTTGAAAAAGAAAGACAAAATAATCCTGATTTTGATAAGATAGTTAGCGAACATAGCGAATTGTTGCGCGCCGTGGAAATTGGTGCCCTGCGTGAACAACTGGCAAAAATTCATCTGAGTCAGGTGGCGAAGAGGCCTTCGATATCACGATTTTGGTTTGCTGTAGCGGCTGGAATGGCTCTTTTGGTGGTATCTGTTATTTGGTGGCAAATGCAACCCAATCAGTACGGGAAATTATTTGCGACGCATGTCAGCGTAGATCCTGGATTACCTGTACCCATGAGCGCCAGCGTAAATGGGATGTATAAATTTTATGATGCCATGGTGGATTATAAAGTGGAAAATTACGATCTGGCTTTTTCCAAATGGAGCAATTTGCTTGAAACCAAACCCAACAATGATACGATTCAGTTTTATATAGGTATGGCGCTGTTTAATCAAGAGGCCTTTTTGGAGAGCCTTCCATATTTCACGAAAGTGGAAAAAAATTCGGAATCAGTCTTTCAATACAAGAGTCAATGGTATAAGCTACTGGTGGCGCTTGCTCAGGAAAACAATACGGATATTCTCGCGCTGGAACCTCTGCCCAACTCACCTTATACCAATCAGATAAACGCAATTCAGGCTGAATTAAAGCAATGATGAAAGATATCTGGTGTATACGCTTTGCATGGATACTGTGCCTTGTGACGGTGTCTGCGCACGGACAGGAATTTGATGGAAATCTGTTTCTCAAAAGGGACAGTACCATCGAAGCTTTTCTTGGAGTGGGCGATTATGAGCAGGTGGAAAAATACATAGACGGCCAGATAGCCTACCTCATGTGGGTAGGCAGACCGGATTCTGTGTACCGGTACGCGTACAATGCTTCCAGAGCCCGCTGGAAAACAAAGGGTAGCCAGGCCGGGGTAGAAAGGGCTGAAACGCTTGTGGAATGGATTGTGGAGAACGACCCAAACATAGACCATCACCTTCAGGCCATCAATGACCTCACCTGGATATATGAAGAAACCGGGAATCCGGAGAAATGTCTCGCAGCAGACGAGAGATATCTTGAAGTCTGCCTGGGCTATCCAGGAGTAAAACCTATTCAACTCTCCACAGCTTATTACAGCCTCGGATACGACCATCAGAAAAACGGCGATGGTCAGAAAGCTACTTATTTTTTTTCCAAATCGATCGAACCGCGTTTGATCGACACATTTGCGTATCGCAAAAGGCGGATCGACTCG
>JBGTLS010000023.1:0-3788 GCA_041744015.1 Cryomorpha sp.
GGATATGGCTTTTGTATCGAATTCAGGGTTTTTCCGGTGCATGAAACTTTGGATATTCCCACGATGGAATGGGTGGCTATTTCTGCCAATGTGCTCTTTTTGTCCGCTCTGTTTTCCATTCTTATTCCATTTATTTTATCAAAACTCGAATTCACCATTCTCGAACAGCAGCGCCTGCAGGATTCTTTGGTCACCACGAATGACGAATTGAAAAAGTCGATCGAAGCAGTGGAGAAAAAAAATACCGAACTTGAAGAGTTTGCTTTTGTGGCTTCTCACGATTTGCAGGAACCACTTCGCATGGTATCCGGATTTTTGCAGAAACTCAGGAAAAATTATGGAGAGGTGCTTGACGAGAAGGCCCATCAATACATGCATTTCGCCGTAGATGGAGCAGTACGAATGGAACAAAATATCCTCGATCTTCTGGAATATTCCCGAGCGGGAAAATCACTGGCCAAAACCCAGGTAGTCGATCTTAATAAGTTATTGCTAAATTACATCAGTTTACGCAAAAGCATCATTGCCGAAAAATCGGCCAGCATTCGTGCTGATAACCTACCCAAAGTCTCCGCTTTTCGTACACCACTTAGCCAAACCCTGCACTGTATCATCGATAATGCCATCAAATACAGCAGAGAAGACGAAGATCCGCAAATTGTTATACAATCTGAAGAACAACCGACACATTGGTTGATTTCGGTTGCTGACAATGGGATTGGTATCGAGCCACGATTTTTCGATAAAATCTTTGTTATCTTTCAGCGCCTTCACAACCGGGATAAATACGGCGGCACGGGGTTGGGACTTGCGATAGCCAAAAAACTGGTGGAAGGTTGGGGTGGCCGGATATGGGTGGAATCGGAAATCGATAAAGGAACCACATTTCATTTTACCATTCCCAAAACGGAATAAATAAAATTACGCCCATGAAAGAAGTACATATTTTACTGGTCGAAGACAATGAGGGCGACATTGTGCTCACACAGGATGCCTTCGAGGAGTGTAAGGTGAAAACGACCATCAGCGTGGTGCGCAATGGTCAGCAGGCACTCGATTTTATGTATCACAGAGGTGAATACGCTCACGCGGAAAAACCGGACCTCATCCTGCTCGACCTCAATATTCCTATTTTTAATGGTCATGAAGTGCTGCGACAGCTCAAATCAGACGATCAACATAAGAGGATACCCGTAATCATGCTTACCACTTCAAGCAATCCCAAAGACATCAGTCTGGCTTATGAAAACCACGGCAATAGCTACATCAAAAAGCCGCTTGATATGGACGAATTTCTGAAAGCAGTATTGAAAATCGAAGAGTTTTGGTTGCAGTTGGCGAAGTTGCCGGAGTGAATAGGGAATTGGGAGTGCGGAATGCGGAAATTAAGAATACGACGTGAGATTGGGAAGGTAGTTTCGATGCTTCTAATGAGTTCCTTATTTAAAATCAAACCGTATCAACTGCACATATTTTGAGCCTATCATGGGCATGATCAAATGACCGTCAGTTTCCATCATCCATTTGCAGCGGGGAAACAATTCGGGTTTATCATCTTTGGAGAATAAGGCATTCCGACTGACCTGGCCGTCAGCGTTGATGTGTACCAGGGTGACATCTTTGCTGTTTTTATCATACGGAACAGGAACTTCTACGGCCATATCTTTGTTATTGGCAGGATTGTCGCTCATGAATATGAAAGTCTCATCGTTGGTCCAATGTACATAAGCACTGGTAAGACGATCACCAACATCCTTCGTTTGCAGTTTGGGTATTTTTTGCATCCAATCCAATTCACCCGAGGGATTGAACTTAATCACATGAAGGTCGCCGTAAGTGTCTTCATAATAATAACCTGTTTTATCCTTGTATGACACTTTCACTCTGGTAAATTTCTCATAAACCAACATCAAACTTCCATCTGCCCACCCTTTCTTTTTCAAAAGTCTGAGGTTTGTTAATCCAGGTTGACCAAATGTACTTAAATCCTGTTCACTGCTTTTGATTGATTTTCGATCTTGATTCAATGTCACATAGTCATGACTGAGAGAAACTATAAAAGTTTCCGTGTTTTGATTTTTATCAATTTTCTGATTAATAAAACCTATAACTCTGTCGGAGTCTTTATTAAAATTAAGATAGGATAAATACTTGTTTTCTTCGTCATCCATTAGAAGTTCTCCTCGATTTGCCAGCAACATTTCAGGCAATTCCATGTCAATGGCATTATGCAGTTTCCCATTTCGATCAAAAATGTAGAGGAATTTATAACCATAGGCCAGGTAAATCTTTCCCTCAGAGTTAATTTTTACATCCATCACGTGTCCCATTCTGTTCATTTCAGGAAGAGTTTCCAGCGAATGGAGTTTTTTTCCTCTGTAATCAAAAACGTCGAACGTAATTTGATTATTTTCTCCATCCAGGGTCTCCTGATAGGCCACTACGAATTCCGAATGATCTTTTGGAAAAAAATATTTCATTTCGGAATCCAAAGAATATCGTGCTTTCGAGGCTCTGTTCATACAAAGGCGCACGGGTTTACCCTCTTTTTGAAGTGTATTCACATCGTATTCCTGCATATACAATTCAAATGTTTTTTTAAAATTGTTGCGGTCCTGTTCTTCATAAAAGATAAACAATCTGCCCTCTTTCAATAAATATTTTACAATTTCCAGGATGCGGCTGGGATTGAGGTCTAAAGCCAATGGAACATCGAGCTGATAAGTCAGATCAGGACCAAATTTGACAAGATGTGGCTTGTCCTTCAACTCTCCAAACAGATAGACCCCTGATTCGTCAGACCCAATAGGTCCCTCCATGCGGAATTGAGGAATCGCTGCATTTTCACCCTGGCTTATATTTACCTGCGCTTTGCTGTTCTCATACTGTCCGTATGATTGGGTAGAGTGTACCATCAGGAATATTAACACAACCGAAATTTGAAGTTTCATTTTAGTATTTTAAATTTTGATATGTTTGACCTAAAGAAGCTACCATTTCGGTCGCAATAATACAAAGATTACCATCAGTATGGATAATGTTTTTTTTCGATTGGATTTGAAATAATTTGCCCCGAACAATGCTGTTTTTTTTTTATCCGTATCAGTTGATACCCGGAAAATGAAAGACCTCAATTTATTCCTGAATATGGATCGTCTTCGAAGTAACCCCACTGCTTTCAGTCTCCGAATTTCCCAACTTCTTTTCCGACACTTGAAAATTTATACAGGTTGGAGTTTTTTTAATATGCTTATCAGTTTGCCATTTCTATTTTATTCATCCGGGAGTTTGTATTATTTCATGCTGATGAATTTCACCTGGGGACTGGTGAATATGGGTTTTGCAGGATTGTTTTATTGGCATATTTATGCGCAACGTTTCCGATCAGCTCCTTTCAAAGATCAAATAAAAATCCAACGTCATATTTGTAAAATGCTTTTTATAAATATCCTGCTTGATATGGTATATATTCTGACCGGGATTTATTTTTTGTTTTTTGACCTGAGATCCAATCTGATTGGGATATTTATGGCTTTCGGAGTGGCTATATTAATACAAGGTATATTTTTGCTCGTCCAGGATTTGTTGTTTTATTCACGACATCGGGAGAATTTACTAAGAGGCGAAAAAGGGATTTGGACAGAACGAACTTCTAATAGAATTAAAAAGAAAAAGGCCGCCACCTTTCGGTAGCAGCCTTTCCTTAACCCAAAATTGCGTCTTTAATTTTTTTTATTTCAGTTTCACCTGGCAACTGGAGATGTAGGTGTCGCCATTCATGATGTCTA
>JBGTLS010000024.1:0-5140 GCA_041744015.1 Cryomorpha sp.
GCGCTGCAAAAGCTTCGTTGAGTTCTATGATGTCCATCTGGTCCAGGGTGAGTCCTGCGCGTTTTAGCGCAAGCTGAGAAGCACCTACCGGCCCAATGCCCATGATGCGCGGTTCCACACCTACCACGCCACTGCTGACCAATCGTGCGAGGGGTTTCAGGTTGTGCGTTTCGAGCGCGGTGTCAGATGCGATCAGCATGGCAGCCGCTCCGTCGTTCAGTCCGGAGGCATTTCCTGCGGTTACCGTGCCATCCTTCCGGAAAGCAGGGCGCAGTTTGGCGAGGATTTCTGGTGTTGATCCCGGCTTTACAAATTCATCTTTATCAAAGTAGATTGTATCCTTTTTGCGCTGGGGAATGGGCACGGCGATGATCTCTTTTGCGAGGCGACCATTCTCCTGAGCGCCATGTGCTTTTTGGTGCGAGCGATATGCAAAGGCGTCCTGGTCTTCACGGGAAATATTGTGTATATCAACCAGGTTTTCTGCTGTTTGACCCATGCCATCTACGCCATAGATTGACTCCAGTTTTGGGTTTATAAATCGCCAGCCAAAGCTGGTATCGTGCATTTCGCTGTCGCGACCGAAGGGTGTTGATGCCTTCGAAATCACCCAGGGTCCGCGGGTCATATTCTCCACGCCACCTGCGACGAAAAGGTCGCCTTCGCCCGCGCGGATGGCGCGCATGGCGTGCACACCTGCCGACATGCCCGAAGCACAAAGCCTGTTTATGGTTTCGCCGGGAACAGAAAAGGGCAGTCCTGCGAGTAGCAATGCCATCCGGGCCACATTCCGGTTGTCTTCACCCGCCTGATTGGCGCAGCCCATGATCACATCTTCTATCGCTGCCGGATCAAGTTCCGGGTGGCGCGACAAGATGTCGCGGATTACGTGAGCGGCGAGGTCATCTGTGCGGATCGCAGCCAGAGTGCCGCCAAAATTTCCAATAGGGGTGCGAATCCCGTCTACGATATATGCCTGTGGTGTCATTTTATGTTCCATTGTTTTGATGTGATGTATACAGTGCCTTCGAATGCTGCGACGAGCTTGTCGTCTTGATTGGTGATGGAAACGCGGTAATTGGCATTTTTTTCACCCATTGCGGCTTCGATGGTTTCTGCAGTGAGTATGTCATTTAAGTTTACCTTTTCAAAATAAGCGATGTTGGTATGCGTGGAAAGTGCGATACGGCCATGGCCATTTGCAGCAAATGCAAGGGCACTGTCGGCGAGACTGTAACAGATTCCGCCGTGTGCGATTGCAAATCCGTTGAGCATATCGGGTTTTATCCGCAGGCGCAACCGGGCATATCCCGGATTCACGGCCAGTACTTCGATGCCGAGCCACTTGCTGTAAGCGTCATCGGCCATCATCGCTTCCACAATGGCCGCTGCTGAAGGCGCTTCTGCCATTAGTTTTCCATCACTTTATCAGGAAAAAAACGCGCGTTTTCCTTTGCCATTTTTTTGAGCAATACGCTCGGCCGGTAGCGGTCTTCTCCGTATTCAGCTTGTAAATCCTGCAGGTCTTTCAGCACTTTTTTAATACCGATTTCATCTGCCCAATGCAGCAATCCTTTGGGGTAATTCACACCCCGCGTCATGGCGAGCTCGATTCCGTCGCGGGTGGAAATGCCGAGATACAGTGCATCCACCGCTTCGTTGATCAGCATTACCAGCATGCGGTTTATGATGTATTTCCCTAGTTTTTCGTCGGTTTTGGGCTCCGGGTTTTCGGCATCGGCTTCGTATTTATAATATCCGCGTCCGGATTTGCGGCCCAGCCAGCCTGCTTCCACCATGCGTTTCTGGGTGAAAGAAGGCCGGTAACGCGGGTCGTAAAAGAATTCCTTGAAGACAGATTCCGTTACGGCGTAATTGATATCATTTCCGATATAATCCATGAGTTCAAAGGGTCCCATGCGGAATTTCCCAATGGTTTTTACTGCCCAGTCGATCGTGGCCACATCGGCAATGCCTTCTTCAAATATGCGCAAGGCTTCGCCGTAAAAGGGCCGCGCTACACGATTCACAATAAATCCGGGAGTGTCTTTGGCAATCACGGTGGTTTTTCCCCAGGTGTCAATCAGGTTTCGGGCTTCCACAAGGGTATCGCCCGAAGTTTGTACACCGGGAATGATTTCCACGAGGGGCATAATAGGCGCCGGATTAAAAAAGTGAATTCCCAGTACCCGGCCTGGTTTGGCACACGCTGCACAAATACTTGCGATACTCAGGGAAGATGTGTTGGACGCCAGTATGGTATCTTCATCCACGATGAGTTCGATCCGGGAGAAAAGATTCTGTTTTATGCTTAGGTCTTCGACGATGGCTTCGATCACCAGGTCCACTTCACCGAGGTCGTCAATGCTGAGCGGATACCGGATCCGTTCCAGGATCTCATCGGCATTCTGGCGGGTGAATTTTTCTTTGGCCACCAGCTTATCAAAAATATTGTGCAGGTTTTGTTTGGCCTTTTCAATCGATTCGGGATTGCTGTCGTATAGCAGTACCTGATGGCCGGCTGTGGCAGCCACCTGTGCGATGCCGGAACCCATGGCCCCGCTGCCGATGATTCCAATTTTCGAGTTTGTGTTTAATTTCCCCATTTTATTTCCCTTTAAAATCCGGTTTGCGCTTTTCCAGAAATGCGGCTACGCCTTCCTGATAATCGGCGGTACTGCCGGATTTGGTTTGTAATTGTTCTTCGAGCGACAATTGCGCAGAAAGGTTGTTGTGCATCGACTGATTCAGCGCTTTTTTGGTGAAAGCCAGGCCCGCTGTCGGCATATTAGCCAGTTTCACTGCAAGCTGATCCACTTCAGATTCGAAATCTGCATCGGCGATGGCTTTGTAAATCATTCCCATGGTTTCGGCATCCTTCGCGCTTACTTTATCGCCTAGCATGATCAGGGCCGAGGCGCGCTGAAAGCCGATAAGCCGTGGCAAAAAGAAAGTACCGCCGCTATCGGGTATCAAGCCTATTTTGCTAAATGCCTGAATGAACGACGACGACTCCCGCGCCACGACCACATCACAGCAAAGTGCAATGTTTGCACCGGCGCCGGCTGCCACGCCATTAACAGCTGCGATCACGGGTTTGTTGAGTCCGCGGATGCGCTCGATAATGGGATTGTAATGATCGCGTACGATGCTGGTAAGTGCAGGTCCGTTGGGATCGGTCACTTCCTGCAGGTCCTGACCGGCGCAGAAAGCTTTACCTTCACCGGTGATTACCACGCAGCGCACCATTTCATCGGCCTGGCAGTCGTCCAGAATTTGCTGGAAGGCAAGTGCCATTTCCTTGTTGAAACTATTAAATACTTCCGGGCGGTTGAATGTAATTCTCGCCACGCCGGATTCGGTTTTCACACGAACTGACTCCATAATCTTTTTGACGGTTGAGCGGCTAAGTTATGAAGACTTGCGAAAAATGAAGAAATATTTGCGTCATCCCTTTTCGGGAAACGGAGATGCTACCGGAAGTTCAGATACTATTATAACCTGATTCCCAAACCAACCCGCGCGCTGAACAGCGGTGCAAAAGATTCCGAATCGAAAATGGTGGTTGTGCGCTCGTTTATTGGAATCGCAGGATTTTCATCTTTGGCGAAAACGAGTCTATAATCGTAAATGGAGATGGGGAAGTTCAGGTCTAAATATAAACGCTCTGAAATAGAATAATTCAATCTCGGAATGGCAAAAAATCTGGCACCAAAGGATTGAAACTGCTCCGGAAATACGGTGGAGATTGACGAATTATAGATGTCCATCATATAATAAGGGTTGATGCCAAAACCGAGTGCAGGTACCAACTTTGGTTCGCCTTCCTGTTTTGTAAACAGGATGAATTCATATCGAAGTGAAATGATGGCGCTGGTATGTTGCATGGAGGGGTGCGAAGGGATCGCAGGATTGCGCGAATAATAGGACCATTGATTGGTTTCATTGGTGCTCATGCGAAAGCTGGTCAATTCGATTTCGTGGCCATTGCCACTTGCATTGTACCATTGCAAGGCGATAGTGGGATGTAATAACTGAACATTGTAATAGGTACTCATATTTGGATCGCCAAGGCTGTCGGTGTATTGGGGTGGGTAATCGCGCTCCACAGTAGTGAGATTGTAGATTTTCAAAGATGTTTTCCGCAGCGCATTGTCATTTTGCGAAAACGCGGAAAAACTGAGACATATCAGGAAAAAGGCAAGCAATAAGGATCTCATAAGCCTGGTATTAGAAGGGTTGGTATACGCCAAAAACGATACAACGCTTTGTGAAATTGTTCGATATGGAAACTATTGTTTTACACCACAGGACAGATATGAGCCACATCATATTTTTTGTAAAAATGGAAATCTATAAATCCATTTCGGTCGCTGCTTCGTTGGTAAGATAGAAACCAAAAAAATATATTTTATGAAAACTTTTACAAGAATGTGTTTATCCTTGATGGCTGTGTGTATGGCCGGAGGACTTTTTGCAAATCACCTTACAGGAAGCCTGCTGTTTTCCGCAAGGTTCAGTGGTGCCAATGAAGTGCCGGCTGTAGATACGGATGCCACCGGAGTAGGTGGGTTCTTTATCAATGCAGCCAAAGACAGCCTGTGTATCACCATTGCTGTAAACGGACTGAGTGGGCCGATCACTGGTGCGCATATACACGAAGGTATGGCCGGCGAGAACGGACCAGTACTTGTAAATTTCACGAGCAGTGTAATGGGCAATATGATTCAGGCTACTGTAACCGGTGACGCCCTGAGTATGGACCTTATCGTAGCTATGCTGCGCGGTGAACTTTACTTTAATATCCATACGGAGGAGAATCCAGGTGGAGAGATTCGCAGTCAGATCATTTTAGAAGCTGATCAGATGTTTTATGCAATGCTTGATGCTGATCAGGAAACAGAAGATGTGGACAGCGATGCCACAGGCCTTGCCCGCTTCAACCTGAGCAAAACGGGTATGATGGTAAATTTCCATATCGTGGTAGACGGATTGACTGGCCCTATTATGGGTGCGCATATCCATACAGGTTCTATGGGACAGGATGGTCCGGTGACTGTTAATCTTACAGCCGGTATCGATGGCAATGTGATTTCAGGATCATTCGATCCCATGGAATTTACGGGGTTGCTGGAAAACA
>JBGTLS010000025.1:0-8388 GCA_041744015.1 Cryomorpha sp.
CTAGTCTTGGATATTTTCCGCTTGGGATGTGCCATGGTCTTTCGTTTACGTTACTTCAATTTTCTTAATGCATCCCATCTGGGATCTGTTTTATCCTCTTCTTCGGAATTTTGCAACCGGTTTAAAACTTCCTGATTGCAATCTTTTTTCTTTTGGTGCACTTTTTTTTGGGGCATCCCCAAAACGAGCATTTCATAGATAATCTGCGAAACATCGAGTTCATATGAATCGTGAGAAAGCACGATTATCTCGTCCGTTTGCTCAAATGATTCATCTCCAAATTTCACCACAATGTGCTCTTTTGCCTTTAAATCCAACCTGATTGGATCTCCGCAACGATCACAAAAATCATCAACGGTTCCTTTCGCTTTTAAATCCAGCAACAACAAGTTGGTCGATTTTTCCAGCGCGAGCTGCACAACAAACTGTGCATTCTCAATCAGGTTGCTCTCAAAAGCTTCAAAAAACGATTGACCGATGTCAAATTCGTAATGGTGCGTCCCAATTTTCAAACCGAAAAAAGGAATGATATATTCCTTCATGATTTACCTCTTCCAAATTGGACGGCAAATGTAGATAAAATTTCAGAACTACACCAAATGTCTAAGATGTTTCTTTTTCAGATATCCGCAAGACATTTGCCGAAAGGTGCCTGTTTAGTTTCCGCCTTTCGTAAATATCGCAAGCCATGTATATAGCCTGTCGCAAGCTTTGTTCAGACGCGAGATTTTTACCGGCGAGGTCGTAAGCCGTGCCATGGGCGGGTGAGGTGCGCACAATGGGCAACCCTGCTGTAAAATTGACGCCATCCTCTCCGGCGATTGTCTTAAACGGCACCAGACCCTGATCGTGGTACATCGCGAGCACCGCGTCAAAATTCCGCCAATTTCTTCCCGCAAAAAATCCATCGGCAGCGTATGGTCCAATGGCAAAAATACCCTCATGTTTTGCCTCGTTTATAGCGGGAATGATAAAGTCTTTCTCTGTAGATCCAAGTAAACCATCGTCGCCGGCATGGGGATTCAGACCCAAAACTGCGATCCGGGGTGATTCAATCGAAAAATCAGTTTTCAGCGCTTTATTGATCGCCTGAATTTTTCGCAGTACTGCATCCTTCGTAATATGCCTGCTCACCTCTTCCAGTGCCATGTGACCCGTCACCACACCTACGCGCAACACATCGCTGCACATCAACATCAGTGCTTCGTCTACATTGCTGTATTGGGCCAAATACTCTGTGTGTCCCGGAAAAGTGAAATCCTTGCTCTGAATATTTTTTTTGTTGATGGGAGCGGTCACGAGCACGTCTATTTTATTAATTGCCAAATCCTTTACAGCTTTTTCCAGCGACATGAATGCCAGTTGGCCCGCTTGGGCTGAAACGACACCGGGCTCTATATTCAGCTCCTCCTTCGTAAGTGAAATCAGATTGGCCTTTTTGTAAATGGCCTCTTCCGCATCTTTAATCCCCTGAAAAGAAACCTCATCGAGATTCAGTCCCTTTTTGTAAAAATTCATTACCCGGGAAGAGCCATAAACAATAGGCGTCATAGATTGCATCATCCTGTTGTCAGAAAGGACCTTTAGAATGATTTCAGGCCCGATGCCATTCATATCTCCCAGAGTTATTCCCACTTTTATCTTATCATTCGTCATTCGTTCTTTCTTTAAAGTAATGGTACAACAAATTTACACCATAGCCGGTGCCGCCTTTGGGCAAATAACCCTGAGCTCCAGGTAAAAATGCAGGGCCGGCAATGTCAATATGCACCCATGGAAAATCCGTAAAGCGTTCCAGAAATTTCCCGGCCACAATCACTCCTGCCTGAGGCGTGGACGCCAGATTTTTTACATCAGCAATATCACTCTCGATACCGGTGGCATAGTCATCCCACAAGGGAAGAGAAACCAAACGTTCCCAGCTGTTAAAACCAGCTTTATGAAGTTGTGACATTACTTTTTCATCCGCTGTTCCCATCATTGCTGCAGCGCAATAACCTATGGCATTCAACGCCGATCCGGTGAGGGTGGCGAGGTCGATAACGAGTTCCGGATCGTACTTTTTTGCATACGTCAGAGCATCTGCCAGCACGAGTCGGCCTTCCGCGTCTGTGTTCATCACTTCCACGGTGGTGCCGTCGTACATGGTGATGACGTCTCCCGGCGCATAGGCATCCGGTCCCAATTGATTGTCGGTGGCGGGACTGAGGCCAATGATATGTATGGGTAATTTCGCGTTGGCCACCGCACAGAACAAACCGACCACCGCCGCCGCTCCGGCCATGTCACATTTCATGATATCCATCGAATTTGGCGTTGGCTTCAGGCTAAGACCTCCGGTATCATATACAATTCCCTTTCCGATCAGTACCACAGGTTTTTTATTTCCAACCTTCTTTGGTTTGTACTCAAGTACCGTAAATGTTGGTTCTTTTGTGCTACCCTGATTTACCGCGAGGAGACCACCCATTTTGAGGGCTTGAATCTTCGCCTTACCCAAAATCTCGGTGCTAAAACCATATTTGGCGCCAGCCTTGGCAATTCTCTCGCTGAGTTCAACAGCGGTCAAGATATTCGCAGGTTCATTTACCAGATCCCGTGCCATGGCAATACCTTGCCAGGCTGCCCAGATTTCATCAATTTTTTTCTTGTTGACAATGGTCTGGTCCAAATAAATATCCTTGAGTGAGAATTCAGCTTTCTTTGATTTGTAATTCTCAAAGCGATAATTCTTCAACCAAAGGCCTTCGGCAAATGCAATAGTAACTTCTGCATTCGCAGAGACAATTTGAATTCCCTCGAAATTGTTCTCCTTCAAATAATTCCAAACTGCTACACCTGTTTGTCGGTAGTGTTCCGATCGATTTCCCTTGCCGGAAAAATCAGCTAATTCCAGTATGTTATAGCCATTCGACCCGTAGTTCACATATTTCTGCCAGGATTGGAATGAAGCCTTTTTTGCTTTCTCAAAGCCCGGTTTTTTGGTCCCGGCATAGGATATTTCTTTTCCAATGACACAAACAGGCATTGACGAATTAATTGATTTAAAAAACCTTAATGGATTGGTCATGGAAGAGCGGAATATTAAAAGGTTGGCAAAATTAACCTTTTAATATTGTAAACGTCTTATGAGTGTCTGGAGACAAACCTGTATAGATTCCAATAATTATGACTCCATTCATATGTGTTTTCTCTGTACAAAATCTGTACTTTTAACTTCTATAATTTTCGCTTTGAGGCAGTATCTGTTTTTTCTGACCATTTTTGTTTTTCTGAGTAGCGCAGCCCATGCCACGCACAACCGTGCCGGGGAAATAACATACCGGCATGTTTCGGGTCTTACTTATGAAATTACAATCAGAACATATACCAAAACGTCTTCTCCTGCCGACCGCCCCTGGCTTGGAATAGACTGGGGCGACGGTACGTCCGCCGACAGTCTGGAACGACTTGATATCATTGCTATTCCCGGAGATGTGCAGGGAAATTTCTACAGGAAAAATCACACCTATCCCGGATCCGGTACTTATGAAATTTGTGTTACAGACCCCAACAGAAATGCGGATATCCTGAACATTGTAAACTCCGTATTGGTGCAGTTTTCCCTTCAAACCGTCCTCCGGATTTCGCCAGCCTTTGCAGCAAATAGTTCGCCTACTTTGACCAATCTCCCACTTCAGGACGCCTGTTTTCAACAACCATGGATATACAATCCCGGGGCCTCTGACCTCAATGGCGACAGCTTGTCTTACAGTCTGGTATTTCCCCAGGGTGTCGATTGCGCCACACTGACAGATATTATTTACAGTTACCCGGATCGAATTCCCGCCATTCAATTTCCCAATCCCAACAATCAAATTTCCATTGATCCAACAACGGGAACTGTGACGTGGATTTCCCCACAACAACTGGGAGAATACAACATCGCTATTCTGATACAGGAATGGCGAAATGGCATTTTTCTTGGATCCGTACTGCGCGATATGCAAATCACTGTTGTACCCTGCGACAATGTACCGCCCGTTATGGAAGCCATACGCGATACCTGTATTGAAGCCGGGCAACAATTAAACATTGGAGTGTATGCAGACGATCCTTTCGGCGGACTTCTAAATATCACTGGTTACGGTCCCGCTTTTGAGGTGGGCAATTCCCCGGCCACAATATTGCAGAATGGAACCATTGCACCTGTTGACGCAACTTTTACATGGAATACCAATTGCACACATGTGCGATTGACACCATACCAAACCAATATTCAAACCACCGACAACGGACCTGGCGTAGCCCTCGTGGCCATCGAAACCTTTAATATTACCGTGGTGGCCCCAGCTCCGGAAAATCTCGAGGCGAATGCCGTCGGAAGTTCGATTTCACTCAACTGGGAGCCGAGCATATGCGATCAGGCGGTGGGCTACAAAATCTACCGGCGCATCAACCTATATGGATTTATTCCTGATGTATGTGAAACCGGGGTGCCGGCATATACCGGGTATGTTGAGATTGCCGAAATAGAAGGCGTGGAAAACACTTCCTTTCTCGACGACGATGAGGTGATCTTCGGGCGGCAGAATTGCTACATGGTAATCGCCTTTTTCGCCGATGGGGCGGAGAGTTATGCCAGCAATGAAGCTTGTGCAGAAATCCGGTTTGAAATTCCGATTATCAAGAAAAACAGTGTGGGAATTACCGCTGCCGCCGGAACTGACACCATTTTTTGGAGAAATCCTATCGAACTGGATACGGCTGTTTTTCCAGGTCCTTACGCTTATCAACTCCTTCGGGGCGATGGTTATGAAGATGCAACTGAACTGGTTTTTGAAAGTCAGGTCAGCAATTCGCTCGATGACCTGGCTACCTCTTTTATATCCAATTCCTTAAATACAGAAGATACGGCTCACACTTATCGCGTAGTCCTCTTCAGCGCAGGCGAAATCGCTGCCCGATCGAATCGCGCCTCATCGCTTTTCATCAACCTCATACCCAACGACAATCAAATGGAAATTACATGGACCGAAAATGTGCCATGGATCAATTTCCGATACGATATTTACCGGCAGAATGAAGGCGTGGGGGAATTTGAACTCATAGGCACTTCCGATCAGATCGGGTATGTCGATTCGGGATTGGTCAACAACCGGAATTACTGCTATTACATCGTAAGCCATGGATCTTATTTTGCCATCGAGGAATCCGATACCCTGATCAACTATTCCCAACAAACCTGCGCACAACCATATGACCGGACACCGCCGTGTCCACCAATAATAGACCTGGAGGGCGACTGCGTGGACTATACCCTCGATCTGTACTGGACCAATCCAAACCTGGAATGTCCCGAAACAGATGATGTGTTGACGTATCAAGTGTACTTCTCTCCTACGGAAGGAGGAGAATTCGAATTGCTCGAAGTGCTCGAAGGTGACTGGAACAACAGCATTTCTTTTGTATTTGAAAATTCAATTGCGGGTTGTTATGCAGTCACTGCCCTCGATTCCCTCGCACCATGGCCCGATGGGGTGCTCAGGCGAAATGAAAGTGATTTCAGCAACATCATTTGCATTGACAATTGTCCGGATTACGCGCTACCGAATGTGATAACACCAAACGGGGATGGACGGAACGATCAACTCATGGCTTTCCCTTACCGATCGATCGAATCAGTGGAATTTACCCTCTTCAACAGATGGGGCGGCATCGTCTTTGAAACCACCGACCCGGACATCGCCTGGGACGGAACAAATAAAGATACGGGTGAAATTGTCAGTTCTTCGACCTATTTCTATACAGTCAAGGTATTCACCATCCGCCTTTCGGGAATCGAACCGATAAACCTCTCGGGGTATATTCAGGTTTTTTCCGATCGAAATCCGACGACCAACTAACATGTTTACAGGAATTATTGAAACACTCGGCGAGGTAAAGTCCATTCAAAAAACGCAGGGCAATCTGGATATTACAATCTCTTCTACGATCAGTAACCAACTAAAAATCGATCAAAGTGTGGCACACAATGGTGCCTGCCTTACTGTAGTGGAACAAAATGAGAAGTCATATCGTGTGACAGCCATTGCAGAAACCCTGGACAAAACGGCACTTGGCGATTTGAAACCTGGCGATCAGGTCAATCTCGAACGTTGTCTTTCAGCATCGGCCCGGTTTGACGGGCATATTGTTCAAGGCCATGTAGACACAACCGGTCATTGCACCAAGATTATGGTTGACAACGGGAGCTGGCGATTTTACTTTTCACACGAACAAAGTGATCAGTTTATCACTGTAAGCAAAGGTTCGGTAACGATCAATGGCGTAAGTCTGACTGTGGTGGACAGCTCGCCGACAAGTTTTTCTGTGGCGATCATCCCCTATACTTTTGAGCACACCTCATTCAGAAACATTAAAGTGGGAGATAGGGTCAATCTGGAATTTGACATTTTGGGAAAATACGTCGCCGAAATGCTGAGACGCCGGGCAATTATCTGATCCTTATTTTCTGAAAAGGAATTTTTGACTTGAAATGCGGTGCGGAATTTGCACTGGAAATTGTATCAGAGGTGTTTAATTTTCCAAACAAATTAAAATGCCCCGGGCAATTCTACGTTCTATTTGTTTATCTTTAATAGCATTCCGAATCTATAGCGCATTGAAGCAGTATTTACTTTCAGCTTTCTTCCTGATTGCATTCGCGACCACTTCCCTGGCCACTCACAACCGCGCAGGACAAATCACTTTTACACACATCACCGGCACGACTTATGAAATCAAAGTCATCATTTATACCAAGCCCTCCTCTCCCCCTGATCGGCCTACACTGCCTATCACATTTGGCGACGGAACACCGATCGATGTAATTCCGAGGGTATCACAAGCCATTGTACAATTTGATGTGCAGGAAAACGTGTATGTCATGCAGCACACATACCCGGGTTCAGGAACATATACCATATGTGTCACAGATCCGAACAGGAATGCCGGAATTATCAATGTGGTGTCATCGGTTGATATCCTCTTTTCAATCAGTACTGTTCTACGAATTTCACCTGCCTTTAGTCCAAATACATCACCCACTTTTGCAAACCGACCCATACAGGATGCCTGCTATCAACAACCCTGGATACACAATCCAGGTGCAGTCGATGCCCAGGGCGACAGCTTGTCCTACAGTTTGGTAACTCCCCTGGGCAATCCTACAAACGAATGCGCGCCGCTTCCGGTCAATTTTTATTCCCTGCCCAACCGACATCCCGTATTTCCGGACCCGAATAACCAGATATCCATTAATCCCCTCACTGGTACCATCAGTTGGATTAGTCCACAACAGGCGGGAGAATACAACATTGCTATCCTGATAGAAGAATGGAGAGACGGCATTTTAATAGGGTCGATTCTCCGGGATATGCAGGTTTTGGTCAAGGTGTGTGATAATCTTCCACCCGTCATGGAAGCTTTGCGCGATACCTGTATTGAGGCAGGACAGACTTTGAGTGTGGTCATTGAGGCATCAGATCCTTTGGGTGGGCTGATTACTATTTCTGGCTATGGGGGTCCGTTTGAAGTTTCAAATTCCCCTGCCTCTGTCACCCAGTTGGTGGAAACATCCCCTGTTACAGCAATTTTTGATTGGGATGCCAACTGTTCCCATGTACGTCTTGCTCCCTACCAGGCAAATATTCAGGCCACGGATAATGGTCCTGTGGTTAACCTTGTAGCCATAGAAACTTTTAATATCACTGTAGTGGCACCCGCCCCGGAATTTTTGGAAGCAACTGCCACAGGAAGTTCTATAGCACTCATTTGGGAACCGAGCATTTGCGATCAGGCCATAGGATATAAAATCTACCGCCGTATAAACCCGTATGGATTCATCCCCGATGTATGCGAAACCGGTGTGCCAGCTTATACGGGCTATGTTGAAATTGCCGATCTCGAAGGGCTGGAAAACACCTCCTTCCTGGACGAGGATGAGGTGATTTTTGGCCGACAAAACTGCTACATGGTGATTGCTTATTTTGCCGACGGAGCGGAGAGTTATGCCAGCAATGAAGCCTGTGCTGAAATCCGCTTTGAAATTCCTATTATCAAGAAAAACAGTGTCGGAATCACTTCTGCTGTCGGAACCGACACCATCTTTTGGAGAAATCCCATCGAACTTGATACAGAAGTTTTTCCAGGGCCTTATGCATATCAGTTGCTAAGAGGTGTGGGGTATGGCGCCGCCACTGAACTGGTTTTTGAAAGCCAGATAAACGCTTCTCTGGAAGAGATCGAAACCTCTTTTATTTCCAATTCTTTAAATACAGAAGATACGGCCCATACCTATCGCGTAGTCCTTTTCAGTGCGGGTGAAATAGCGGCCCGATCAAATCTCGCTTCTTCGCTTTTCATCAA
>JBGTLS010000026.1:0-2613 GCA_041744015.1 Cryomorpha sp.
AAAGCAGGAGGAGAGTTTATAACTCGTATTTTGATTGGCGGGGTCCAAGGCATAGGATCCTGAGAGAATAGAAATGGCGGTGTCTAAAGTGGCGGGGTGCTCGCCGGCGTAGTATGCTGTCATATACGTTGTTCCGTAGTCCGTCAAAATGCGGGAATTGGCAGGGTCAACCTTGAGTCCTTTTTTATATTGTTCTCTTGCCAGGTCAGGTCTGTCGAGCATGAAATATACCGCTCCGAAGCCCCAATATATGTCAGAATTTGTACTGTCGAGCAGGTAAGCCTGGTTGAACCGGTACATGGCCGTTTTCATGTCCTTATAAAGGTATTGAAATCCGATATCAATCATATTGGCCGCCGCTTTTTCAGCTGTGGTGTCCTGAGCTATGGCCTGGGCAAGGAAGGATTGATCCGCTTTTATTTCGCCTTCGCTTTTAGGGAGATTGCCATATTGGGGCAATAACCGCTTGTCTGTTTGCGCCTCTTTTTCCCATTGTTTGTAAGTCATTTGCTGACCATATTTGCTTCTGTCATCACTGTTGGTTCCTGGTTCCGATTCCATCTTTTGAGAACAACCAATTGTCAGAACGGTAAGCAATATTGCCAATCGTTTAAATTTCATTTTTTACTTGTTTTACTGAAGTTTGTCATATGAAATGCAGCGTATTTTGAATCACGCTACATCTCAGATGCAGCGTTGTTCATTTAAATTTAACTCAAGTTTCTCACATATGAAAATAATTGCGGGGACGGGTGTTTATCAGCTATCAATTCAGATTGGGAGAGATTTTTTATTTTCCACTTTTGCTACCGAAATTTGCTCTTCCGGGCTGGTTTTACGCCAAATTTTCCCAGGCTGAGACACCATCCTTTTTGATTTGCAGCACGCCGTATAATATGGCAATACCGGCCAATCCAAATAATGATTGGGCGATATCCAATCCAATGCTTAAGTTGATAAATACTGCACCTATACTCGTTATCGTGAACCCAAAAAAACCAAGCTTCCTGTGTTGAAAAAGCAAAACAGAAAAAACAACGTTTGCTATTCCTAAAATGCCCAATATGATGATCAATGAGGTAGAAACATCCCCGGGCAGATTATTTCTAATCATTTCACTGGCAAAGAGATTAACAATTGCTGCCAGTGAATTAATAAAAATCATTAGAATTAACCAGGCGGTTACGCAGCCGTGGCGCTGTTTGGCAACGGGGGGGTTCATGTCTAGTGGTTCCATGGTATTTACTAAAGTTTCGCAGTTCGATGCCACGGGTTGTCACCCGGGCTATTCATATTTGACACCTTCGAAGACGGTCCAGGTTGTAATGTAAAAGTGCTTGCGCAAAGAAATGAAACAAATAGATATGATGCAATTGCCGTTCGCCCTCAGTTTCCCACCTGGAATGATCCGATCTTCACAATATCTCATGCGCATTTCAACACATCAAAGCAGCTGTTCACAAGATCTTATTTCGGTAATCCTGAAATCCTGGCAGATCGTAGACAAGCATGGAATACTGCCCACTTGTCAAGGGCTTCTTTTATATCCATACAATCATTTTCTTGCATCGAAGAACAATTCTTGATTGCAGGACAAAATGAAAGCATGGCTTAAGAAATGGTATATTCATCCCTGCAAATTATTAGATTTGTTTAGATACATGTAACATGAGGACTTTACATCTGCACATACCTGATTCTGTTGAGAAGAATGATTCGGAACTGACCATGATCATAGCCGCCAAATTGTATGAAGATGGTACACTGTCATCAGCACAAGCAGCTGAATTGGCAGGCGTATCAAAAAGAACTTTTATAGAATTACTCGGAAAATATGGTGTTTCGGTATTTAGCTCTTCTCTCGACGATTTAGATTCTGATATTTCAAATGCCTGATTTTGTTATAGCAGATACGAGTGTTTTAATACCGTTTTGAATAAACTAAAATTGACTGATTTCAGAATTTCAGAAAAGATTATAAGTGAACTTTTACGCCGGAATAATGAATAGAGAAACGGATGAAATGATATCATCAAGCGTTGCGGAATCTGATATTGTAAAATTGACGGACGAACAGCAAAGTATGCTTGAAATGAGTGAAGAAGACATTAAACATGGCAAACTAATTTCACAGGAAGCAATGGACAAACGCAATGACGAATGGCTCAACGCATTGTAGTTTGGACAAGAACAGCTGATATGCAATATGATGTCACCAATATTTTATATTCGTGTTTTAATTTGTGTTAATTAGTGCATTGGTGGCAGCTTTTGGCCGCCAGCGGCTTATTTTTTAGCCACGAACCGGAGCGCAGCGGAGCTCGACGCAGTCAATTACGCGAAAGGCCGCCTGCGGCCATTTTCACCGATTCTGTATGTTAGGCAATGAATGCGTATTTGTTTTTGTCACCAATATTTTTATTCGTGCTTTAATTCGTGTTAATTAGAGTCTGTCAATAGAGTCGAGTGGCTGAACCAGAAAGTACAATAACAAGTCCCTAGACCAAGCCAAAGGCATGGGCGCACGCACTTTTGGAACTAGCGAAGCGATCTCACAACCGAAGGGCGTAAACCAAGGAGTTGACTATAGTCAATGACTGTTTACAAAAGAAG